>CAMEIU010000080.1 GCA_945918815.1 uncultured Clostridia bacterium | reverse complement strand
AACGTGGGCAAGGTGCTGACCCACACCTACATCACCCAGAACATCTGGGGCCGCAGCTGGGACAACGACGTGGCGTCCCTCCGGGTGTTCATGGCAACCCTCCGCAAAAAGCTGGAGCCGGAGCCGGACTCGCCCCAGTATATCCAAACCCACATCGGCGTCGGCTACCGCATGATGAAGGTGGAATAGAGAAAAATCCCGGACCTGCAAGCCGCAGGCCCGGGGTTTTGTGTGTTCAGGGGAGGAGAAGGCTGCCATTTTCGAACAGGACGGATGCCTGCGGTGCTCACAGAAGCGAGGCCCGCAGGCTTTGCAGAAAGCTGTCCAGGTTTTTCCGGTTGAGGGAGTAGTTCCCCCGGACGCCCTGCCGGTCCACGGTCACGAAGCCCTCGGACACCAGGCTGTTCATATGGTGGGAGATGGTAGCCGGGGTCAGGCCCAGCATTTCCGCCAGCTCCTGACCGTAGCGGGGCTTGACCTTCAGCGCTTTCAGAATTTCCAGCCTGCGCTGGTCGGAGAGAGATTTCAGCCGCTCGGCCAGAAACTCGCTGCTGTTGGTATAGGTGCAGCGGTGAATCAGGCCCTGAATGGGCTGCCGCAGAATACCTACCACCAAATAGGCGGCATCCTCGGGGCTTGCGGCGGAGTCCCAGATAAAACCGATGCCCTTCATATTGATTGCTGTAGGCTGGATGACCAGGGAACCGGGAACGGAGACGGAAATGCCAAGCTCCGTCCAGAGCGATTCCGGGTCGGCTTCGACGCTCTGCGCCACCCACCGGGCGGCTGATTCGGCCAGGGGCCGCAGGGCCGCTTCGTGACGGGCGATCACCGGCGCGGCCAGGGCGACGGTCTCCCGGTACTGCCGGTAGAAACGCTCCGGCTGCCGCCAGGCCTGGGCCATGGTCCACTTGGTCCGGTCGCTGCACGGGCGCGTCTCCAGATAGGACAGGAAGCGGCCCAGATCGGCTGCGGTTTCGGCGGGAAGGGATGTGTCCTCCAGTGCCTCCTTCAGCAGATGGTGCAGCGGAAAGGGACCGGGCTGGTCCAGCGTGCCGCTGTGCTCGAGAAAATACAGACTCCAGGCCAGACGATTCTCATGGTCGGATCCGGGGTAAAACAGGTCCCCCCACAGGTCTTCCCGCGGCAGCAAAACGCTTCGCAAGTCATTTTCAAAGGCCTGTAGCGGTGCGGTCATGGCCTCCAGCTCCGGCAGGGGGACGTGATTTTTTTCGGAGATCATTCGGATGGCGGCGTCCATAAAGTCCGCCCCGCTCTCCTGCGCCACGGTCCGTTCCAGCAGCAGAATGGTCTCCATGGCGGGTTCCAATTGGCTGCAAACCTGAATACTCATAGAAAGTTCCTCCAAGGCGCGTCCGGTGAAACGGCTTGCGCCGCCATGCCGGATCCGCTGGTGTTCCATTGCTACCATTATATCAGAATATCTCCCTTCCAGCAATGTCACCTATGAATATGTGGTGGTCCCCGGTGTCGGCGCGGAGGAGGACTACGAGGGTCTGAACGTCAGCGGCAAGCTGGCCCTGATCCAGCGCGGCCAGACCAACTTTGAGGACAAGCTGGCCATCGCCGTCAGCCACGGCGCAAAGGGCGCGATTATCTATAACAACATCTCCGGCGCATTGGCCCCGGCTTTCAGTACCTGGAGAGGCTACATGATCGGCATCGCCCTGGAGGACGGCGAGAAGCTCCTGGCCGCCGCTGTGGACGGCGTCGGAACTGTAACCTTCGGCCCCGCCTCCAGCAGCGACTACAACTGGAACACCCCTGCGGATGTGGAAAAGACCCCCTGGACGGCAGTGATGCCGGCCTATGACGCGGGCCAGATGTCCAGTTTCTCCAGCGCAGGCCCGGCTCCGGACCTGTCCCTGAAGCCGGAGATCTCCGCCCCCGGCGGCAACATCATTTCCTCCGTCATCGGCGGCGGCTACGGCATCATGAGCGGCACCTCCATGGCCACGCCTCATATGGCCGGCGTGGCGGCTCTGGTGCGGAATTACCTCCGCAGCGAGCTGGACGTCACGGATTCCGATGCGCTGCGGAACATGGCCGAGTGCCTGATGATGAGCACCGCTGTTCCCGGTAAGAACGATAACGGCGCGGAGTTCTCTCCCCGCCAGCAAGGCGCGGGCCTGGTCGATGTGGAACAGGCCGTGACCGCCGAGGGCTACCTGTCCGTCAACGGCAAGGATGGCGTGCAGTGGCCCAAGGCAGAGCTGGGCTGGAACGAGACCGGTACTTACGCCTTCTCCTTTGACGTCCATAACATCAGCGGCGAGGCCGTGACCTACACCCTGACCGCCAGCTCTCTCACCGAGGGAATCGCCAACCAGGACGGCGTGGACTTCTCCGACGGCGTAACCCAGCGGCTGGACGAGAACGACTTCACCGTGACCTACAGCGGCGACGCCGTAAACGGAACCGTGACCGTGCCCGCCAACGGGACTGCCACCGTCACCGTCTCCCTGGCGCTGAGCGCTTCCTACAAAGCGGAGCTGTTCTCCAACTTCCCCAACGGCAACTATGTGGAGGGCTATGTCTATCTCCAGCCCGCCGACGGCGTGACCCTAGTACTGCCCTATCTGGGCTTCTGCGGCGACTGGACCGACGGCGTGGTCTTTGAGGACGGCCCGGAGAGCAGCTATCTGATGCAGCCCACCCTGTTTGCCACAGGCCGACGGCCTGTGGTACAAGATCACCGGCGCGGACACGGTCCAGCTGATCGCCAATCCCAATGCGGCAAGCAGCTATTCCGCCACTTATCCCGACGCGCCCGCAGAGCTGGTGATTCCCGAAACCGTCTCCGACGGCGAATCGGACTACACCGTCACGACCATCGGCATCAAAGCATTCTATCTGTGCAGCCAGATCACCAGCGTCACCCTGCCCGACACCATCCGGGTCATCGGCGACAGAGCCTTCCAGTTATCCTGGTACAACTCCGCCGTGACCAGCATCAACCTGCCCGAGGGCCTGGAGGAGATCGGCGCTTCCGCCTTCTATCAGTGCGCCAACGTGAACTTCCAGCTGCCTGAAACCCTGAAGTGTATCGGCGAAGAAGCCTTCTCCTTTACGGGCATCCAAGAGGTCCATTTCGGCAGCGCTTTGGAGGACGTCGGTTCCCGTGCCTTCTCCTTCTGCAGCAGCCTGACCTCCGCGGAGCTGCCTGTGGTTGCCCAGAACACGGAAGGCATCTACATGAGCTGCAGCGCTCTGTCTCAGGTGGAAATTGAAGACGGCGTCTCCATTATTCCCGAAAACGCCTTCTATAGCTGCTCCGCCCTACTGTCCGTGGAGCTGCCCTCCAGCGTCCGTGAGCTTGCAAAGAGCGCGTTCTACAGCGCCGGCCTGACGGACCTGTGCCTGGAGGGAACCAACGTCACCACCATCGGCGACTATGCCTATGCCGGTCTGGCCAACTGCTACGACTTTGTGATCCCCGACAGCGTTACCTATGTGGGCTCCCGGGTGTTCTACTGGAGCAAGTATGTCCGCTCCGTCAGCTTCGGCAAGAATGTGGCCTATGTGGGCGATGCCGTCATGAGCAGCTTCTTCATTCATCCCGACGTCACGGCGGTGATCCCTGATGTGGGCAGCGCCACCGCCGGCGCGGCGGTCCGCCGCAGCGGCTATGTGGGCCAGATGACCAAGGACGGCGCACCCTTTGAGGTCTACACCGGCGCGCCCTTCACCATCGACGGCATCACCTACATGCCCATCTCCGCCGGCGAGGTCATGGTCACCGGCTATGATCAAAACACGGTCACCGGCTCTGTGACCATCCCGGAAACCGTCACCTGTGAGGGCGACGAGACCACCTACACCGTCGCCGCCGTGGGCGACCGGCTGTTCAGCTCCAAGTACAATATCACCGAGGTCCATCTGCCTGACACCATCACCACCGTGGGTGAACGCGCCTTCGACCAGATCCACGCCCTGGAGTATATCAACATTCCCACCGGTCTGACCACCCTTACCGGCATCCAGGCCTTCGGCTATGGCGGCTGGGATAATCTGGAGTGGAGCGGCGTGTGGAATCCCGACACCCTGGTGGTTCCCGGCGGCCTGGAAACCTGGAACGTCAGCGCCTTCTCCGGCAACCGTTACACCGGCGTTGTGCTCTCTGAGGGTCTGAAGCTGGTCGGTTCCTACGGTCTGTCCAACAATCTTGCACTGACCAATGTGCAAATAGCAGGCAGTGTGGCATATCTCAAGAACAACGCCTTCTCCAACTGCTCTGCCCTGACCACCATTGCTCTGCCTGGGGGCCTCAGGTACATCGGCGCCCAGGCATTTATGAGCGATCCTCTGGAAGCCGTGACCCTGCCCGACTCCCTACAGTACATCGGTACCCAGGCTTTTGAGGCGTACAGCTACGACTATAGCACCTCTCCCGCCACCATAACCTATACCGGCATCTCGGATATCACCCTGGGCGGCGGTATCGTAGGTATGGGCTGGAACGCCTTCTGCCCCGAGGTCAACGTGACCACCGTTCTGGGCAGCACCCGCAACCTGGTGGTGGAGCGCAACAGTCTGAATAACGTTCCCACGGTTTGCTGGGACGGCAAGACCGACATCCCCGCCGGAGACTACTCCGTCATCCCCGAGGGCGTCATTGTCACCGTTTCCGAGGACGTCCGCCTGGACGGCACCCTGATCGTGAACGGCACCCTCATCATCAATGCTCCCGCCTATGTCATCGGCAAGGGTGAAGTCACCGGCGAAGGACGCATTTACAACGGCCATCGAATCGTGGAGACAAAGCCCTTCTGGACGGATGTGGAGCCCAGCATTCCCATCCTTCCCATTTTGCTGGCCGGCAGCGGTACAAACGGACTGCCCTTCACGGATGTGAAGACCACCGACTGGTTCTATGACGATGTGGTCTACGCCCATGAAAACGGCCTCCTGACCGGCGTTAGCGCCGACCGCTTCGCGCCGGAATCCTCCATGACCCGCGCCATGCTCTGGACCGTACTGGCCCGCCTCGACGGCGTCAACACCGACGGCGGCGCAACCTGGTATGAAAAGGGAAGAGAATGGGCCATGCGGAACGGAATCTCCGACGGAACCAACCCCGACGGCAGCATCACCCGCGAGCAGCTGGTGACCATGCTCTGGCGGTATGCCGGCAGCCCTGACGCCGACGCCTCCGTGCTGAATGTGTACGCGGACCGAAACGAGATTTCCGACTGGGCCGTCACCGCCATGGCCTGGGCCACGGAGAACGGCATCCTCAACGGCTCCAACGGCAAGGTCCTGCCCACCGGCAGTGCCACCCGCGCCCAGGTCGCCGCAATCCTGACCCGCTACCGCGAAAAAATCCGCAAATAATTCAAACTGATCCACAGAGTAAAACCAAGCGCAGGACCTCTCCGGTTACGGAGCGGTCCTGCGCTGTTGCTTCATGCCGCTTGTAAAATTGGAATGCGCAGAGCTAATTGATGATTGAGAATGAATGTATTTTCCTTCGGAAAATGATTGAAAACGCCTGCTTTCAAGTGATCCGTAGGGGCGACCCTTGCAGTCGCCCCTACGACGTTGTTCAATCGTGCATCCATCTTTTTTATTCGTCGCAAAGCGACACCACAATGATCCGTTATCCATTCATCGTCAAATCCCAATTGGCAGTATTCCGTATGAAGCCTATGCGGCTTCTGCGGCGTTGCGCTTCGGCTGGGTGGAGAGCATGGCGATGGATGCCCCCAGGAGGCCGCCCAGCAGCTTGGCTGCCAGCAGGGGCGTCACCAGCTCCGGGGCGGCGCTGACCGTAAAGCCCAGGTGGGCCGACAGGGTGGAGGCGGCGCAGACCAGGAAGGCCGCGTTGACCACCTTGCCCCGGTCGTCCATATCCTTCATCATCACCAACGCCGGCATGACGCTGACGGCGCCCACCAGAATGGCGGTGGTGCTGACGTCGTTGAGGCCGGTCTTCCGGCCCACCCAGGCGAAGGGTCTTTGCAGCAGCCGCCGCACCAGCTCTGCCAGGGGCATGCTGCCCAGCATGACGATGGCGATGGCGCTGACCGCCTCCATGGCTTCCGCAATGGGCGCCAGGCCCGGCAGCAGGTTCCAGCCGGTCATATATTGGATTGCGCCCAACGTCAGGCCGATGGTGCAGACAATCTGAATCACCCTTGCGAACGCCGAAAAGCCCCGCATCAGCCGGTCCGGCCATTTTACAAGCCCCACCAGCAGCAGCGCCGACACGGCGAGCACCGGCAGGCACTGCCAGATGGTCTGTCCCACGCCCAGTCCGCAGAGGACCCCGCCGAGAAACAGGGCGGCGGGCATGGCGATCAATCCCATGAGCAGGCCCTTGGAAAACAGGGGCCTGCCAGCTTCTCCCACGGTGCCCATGCCCACGGGGATGGTGAACACCACGGTGCAGCCAAAGATGGCCGACACCAGGATGCCCGCGAAGCTGCCCACCTGAGGATCCTGGGCCAGGCCCATGGCCAGCTGGTAGCCGCCCATGTCGATGGCGAGAATCCCGCCGAACATGCCCGGGTCCACGCCGATGGCGGAAAAGAGCTTCGTCACCGCGCCGCCCAGCACATTGGCGATCACCGGCGTCAGGCAGATGATGCCTGCCATGGACAGGCCCACGGAGCCCATGAGCCGGAAGCCTTCCTCAAATTTCTCTCCCAGGCCGAAGCGGTTGCCGAGAATCCGGTCGATTCCGCCCAGCAGCGCGCCCACGGCCATGCATATCATGATCGCTTGGTTCATCTGCCCATGATATCCTCAATGTCGGAAATGGTTCTGGGGATCCCGGCGGACAGGTTTTCACAGCCGTCCTCCGTCACCAGGCAGTTGTCCTCCACCCGGAAGCCGATGCCCCATTCCTCATGGTAGATGCCCACGTCCACGCAGAAGATCATGTTCGGGGCCAGAATCTCCGGCGTGGCGATGGCGTCGTGGACGTCGTAGCCCACATGGTGGGCGCCGCCGTGCCACATGTAGGTGCCGATCTCGTCCACGGATTTCAGCACTCCGGCATCCTTGAGCAGCTGGGCGTTGTAGCTGCGGATGGTGCGGTCCACGTCGGCCATTTTCATGCCGGGCCGGATGATGGAGAACATGTGGTTGGAGGTGGCCAGGGCGCATTCGTACAGCAGCCGCTGGCGGTCCGTGAACCGGCCGTTGCAGGGCCAGCCCCGGGATACGTCGGTGATGTGGTTGTCAAACTGGGCGCCCACGTCGTTGAGGACCATGTCGCCGTCCTGGGCCTGGCCGGTGTAGGAATAGTAGTGGATGCAGAAATTGTTGGCGCCTGCGGAGATGATGGAGGGGAATCCGGGACCCTGGGGCCCGAACTGACCCAAGGCCCGGTCAAACTCGGCCTTGTACTGATACTCCCACATGCCGGGCTCGGAGGCGCGCATCATGGCAAGGATACCGGCCTTGGTGATTTCCTCCGCCTGCCGCGTGGCGGCAATCTCCTCCGGCTGTTTGATGGTGCGCATCTGCCGGATGGGTGTGTTGGCGTTTAAAATCCGCAGATAGGGATACTCCGACCGGGCCTGCTTCAGGAAACTGTGGGAGGGCTTGTCCACATCCGCCGGGCTCATGCGGAACAGGTCCAGGTACAGGCCGCCGTAGGACCCTTCGGTGGCCAGCCGGTGGAACTCCGTCTCAAAGGAATCCGTCCGGCGGATGTCGCCGATGCCGGAGAGAGCCTCCGCCTCCTGGGCCTTCAGACGGCGGCCGGTCCACCGCTCCGCTATGGGGTCGCTGGGCAGAATATACAGCCGCTCCCAGACCTTGCCGCCGGAATCCTTTCCGGCCAGCAGGATGGAGTTCTTTTGCTCGATGCCGGTCATGTACACAAAATCCCGGTCGGCGAAAAAGGGGTAGTATTCATCGTTGGTCTTGCGCAGCTCCACACCGGCGAACAGGGCCAACAGGGTGTTGTTCTCCATGGATTCATAAAACCGGGTGCGGTTGCCCATATGGAATTCTTTTTTCATGGGGTTTCCTCCTTGTGTGCTGTACCACTTCTCGTAGTGGAAGCGAATATCCTTCCTGTCTGATGTGCCCCAATTATAGCACATTCCCGCGAAAAGCGAACAGAAATTTTCCGCGTTACGTTGGAATTCCGGGAAGCTGCGGATCGTCCTGTCAGGCAAGGGAGCCCGGAATCAGCGCCTCCAAGCTCCACTGTAGGGCGCGGCGACTCGACGCGCCATTTGGCAGCCGGTTACAGCACGCAGCCGCCTGCCTCCATGCGGCACGTCCAGTGGCTGTGCCCTACAGCAGTGGATTATGGCAGATACCCCCAGCCCCATGCGGGCGGCTGATGGCCGCCCCTACAGAGGGGGCATGAGAGTGCGTTAGAGAAGAAACACCGGTTCCAGGATTCGGGCGAATGCCTCCAGGCCGGATTGGTCTTCTTCGGTGAAGCGGGCCGGTTTGGGGCTGTCCAGGTCCAGGACGGCGGCGACGCGGCCGTTTGCGTGGATGGGAATGACCAGCTCCGAATTGGACGCGCCGTCGCAGGCGATGTGGCCGGGGAACCGGTGGACGTCGGGCACCAGCTGGGTCCGGTCCTGGGCCGCCGCCGTGCCGCAGACGCCGCGGCCCAGAGGGATCTCAATGCAGGCCGGTTTCCCCTGGAACGGCCCTAGAATCAGCCTGTCCTGCTCCAAGAGATAGAAGCCCGCCCAGTTCAGATCCTTCAGCGTGTGGTAGAGCAGGGCCGCCACGTTGGCGAGATTGGCAATTTTATGGGGCACGCCGTCGATCAAAGACCCAAGCTGCCGGTTCAGTTCCTGATAATCCGTCATGTTTCTTCCTCCCGTTCCGCCATGGCCCAGCTCTCCGGATAGTGGCGTTTCATGTATGCGGCCATGGGGCCGCCGGTGTGCAGCAGGTCCCGCTGCCGGATTTCGTCGGCCTCCGCCCGGCGAATCCAGTCCAGCATTTTTGGCGGCAGCGCCTCATAGCGGCGGATGATCAACGCGCCCAGCCGCTCCTGCTCCAGCAGGGCTTCATAGACGTCCGGCACCGGCGTCTCCCGGAGAATGGGCACCGGCAGCTGGGAGGCGGCCTCGTTGGGGATCCGGGTGGTCTCGACCTGCTCCGGGGCGCATTGGTAGAGACTGGCCTGCTTCCCCCGGTAGAGAATCCGCAGGGCGTCTGGGAAATATTCCTCGTAATAGATCCGGCCGTCCCGGGTGTAGCCATAGGTATACTCAAAATTGCGGACGCCGTACAGCAGCGCCATGGGCAGGGACGTGGTCAAATAGACGCGGCGCGGCTTGTCAAAAGCCTCCGGCCGCCTTGGCTCCAGCACAGTCAGGCCTGCTGTGGGTGAGCAGTGGTAGTAAATCATGGGTCTTCCCCCTTCTGCCCTCTATTATACCGCAAGCTGCCGGAACAACAAGTCTTGTTTGCCGCCTGATTTTATGGTATCATAATAACAGAACAAGGAGCGGGTACGATTGTAAGAAGCATCCCCGCCTGGGACCATCGGTCTCGGGCGGGGATGCTTTAGAATGCAGCTTGATTTGCGGATAGCATGATAGATTGGGACTTGCCGATGTGATGTATCGCCCATGTAGGGCGCGGGAAGGTGAATTGCCCGAAGG
>CAMEIU010000079.1 GCA_945918815.1 uncultured Clostridia bacterium | reverse complement strand
GGCACGTCCAGTGGCCGTGCCCTACAAAAAGCTGTACATCAACAAATCCCAATTTACCGTTCTGCTGCGGAACGCAGGTTCGCGTTTTTACAGGTCCCGAAAGATTCGGAAGGCGGTGGGCAGGGCGAACGTGATGTTCAGCTGTTCTTCGTCCGCCCACTGAAACTGCGGCGGCGTGTTGGCGCATTGGAAGTACCAGCCGCGCATATTCCATTGAACGTGGGTGAAGATGTGGACCTTATCCGAGGAACGCTCCACCTCCGAGGGATGGATGCCCCAACGCTCCAACTGCTGCAGGGCTTCCTCCAGCTCCAGGGTCCCTGGCACATGGGGGAATTCCCACAGCCCTGCCAGCAAGCCCGTCTCCGGCCGCTTTTGCACGGCCCACTGCCCCCGGCAGCGCAGAAGGAACACCGTCATGTCCTCCTGCCGCCGGGGCTTTTTTTCGCTTTTCACCGGCAGCTGCGTCTCGATTCCCTGGGCATGGGCCTGGCAGATCCGGGCCAGAGGGCAGACTTCACACTGGGGCGCGCCGTTGGGGCCGCAGACCGTGGCTCCCAACTCCATCAATGCCTGGGTGAAGTCGCCGCAGTGGCCTTCGGGATAGACCTTTGCCAGCCGGGCGGTCAGGTCCTTTTTCACCTGGGGCCGGTCGATAGGGGCGAAGTCCGCCGCGGCCCGGGCCGCCACCCGCAGCACGTTGCCGTCCACCGCCGGGGTGGGCAGCTCGAAGCAGATGGAGCCGACGGCCCCGGCGGTATAGTCGCCGATTCCCGCCAGGGCGCGGATGCTTTCATAGTCTGTGGGAAATGCGCCACCGTGGCGGTCCATAATCTGCCGGGCGGCCTTTTGCAGGTTCCGAACCCGGCTGTAGTAGCCAAGGCCCTCCCACAGCTTGTTCAGCTGCTCCGCCGGGGCCTCCGCCAGAGCCTGGATGGTAGGCAGCGCGTCCACAAACCGGGCGTAGTAGCCCTTCACCGCCTCCACCCGCGTCTGCTGGAGCATGATCTCCGATAGCCACACATGATAAGGCTCCCGGTCCCGCCGCCAAGGCAGATCCCGCTTGTGGGCTTCATACCAGGGGAGCAGGAGAAAAGGAAATTCAGAAAAAAGATCGTCCATAAAAATATCTTCCTTTGGAACGGGAAAATGGGATTTGCAGTTCATCCTGTATGTAACGCCATTATAAATGATTGGTTAATTTCTGTCAAACCAGGTGCAATTTTGGTTGGCATTCGCTATAATGGACCCAAAGGGGGATGCCTATGGGAAGACTTGCACAAAAGCGGCTGTTCTTGCTGGATATGGATGGCACGATTTATCTGGACGATCAATTGTTTGACGGCACCGTGGACTTTTTGAACCATGTCCGGGCCATCGGCGGCAAATATCTGTTTCTCACCAACAATTCCTCCCGCAGCGTGGAGGCCTATGTGGAGAAAATGGCACGCCTTGGCATCGAGACCACGGCGGCGGACTTTCTGACCTCCGTGGACGCCACGGTGCTGTTCTTGCAGGCGAACTATCCCGGCAAGCTCTGCTACGCCTCCGGTACCAAAACCTTCCGGGAGCAGCTGACCCAAGGCGGGCTTCGGATCACCGACCATCTGGAGGACGGCATCGACGTGCTGGTGGCGGGCTTTGACACGGAGCTGACCTTTCAGAAGCTGGAGGACAGCTGCATCCTTTTGAACCGCGGCGTGGATTTCATTGCCACCAACCCGGACTGGGTCTGTCCCACCTGGTACGGCTATGTGCCGGATTGCGGCAGCGTCTGTGAGATGCTCTACCGGGCCACGGGACGGCGGCCCCGGTTCATTGGTAAGCCCCAGCCGGAGATGGCCCTGCTTGCCATGGAACGGTTCGGCTATTCCAAGAAACAGACCATGGTCGTCGGCGACCGGCTCTATACCGATGTGGCCTGCGGCGTCAACGCGGGCATCGACGCCTGCTTCGTCCTCTCCGGTGAGGGGACAATGGAGGACTTGAAAACCAGTCCGGTCCAGCCAACCATGATCTATGAGAATATTCGGATGCTTTTGAACGCCATAGAGGAGGAAACAGCATGAAGCTCAACAACAAACGCACCATTCTGGTGGGTCTGGCCTTCCTGTCCATCTGCGCCTTCTGGCAGATGTATGACAACGTGGTCCCCCTGATTTTGACCAATACCTTCCATATGAACGAGACCTTCTCCGGCGCGATCATGGCGGCGGACAACGTGCTGGCCCTGTTCCTGCTGCCCTTTTTCGGCGGCCTGTCGGACCGGACCCATACGAAGATCGGCAAGCGGATGCCCTATATCCTCTGCGGCACCGCCGCGGCCGTGATTCTCATGAACGTTCTGCCCATTCTGGACAACAGCTACGCCCTGACCGCCGCCTCCTGGCAGCTGACCCTGTTCGTGGTGACCCTGGGCCTGCTGCTGGTGGCCATGGGCACCTACCGCTCTCCCGCCGTGGCCCTGATGCCCGATGTGACGCCGAAACCCCTCCGCTCCAAGGCCAACGCCATCATCAATCTCATGGGCGCGGTGGGCGGCATCCTGTATCTGGGCGTGGCCGCTGTGCTGTATCCCAACAGCAAGGTCCAGGGCCTGGAACATGTGAACTATCAGCCCCTGTTCTGGGTGGTGTCGGGCCTGATGCTCGTCGCCATCGCCGTCCTGTTTCTGACGGTCAGGGAGCCGAAGCTGGCCGCCGAGAACCGGGCCTATGAGGCGGCTCACCCGGAGGAAAACCTGGCCGAGGACGACGGCAGCGGTACGGAGGTCCTGCCCAAGGCCGTCAAGCGGAGCCTGGGCTTCCTGCTGGCCTCCATCGCCTTGTGGTTCATGGGCTATAACGCCGTCACCACCTGGTTCACCACCTATATCTCCCAGGTCATGGGCCAGGGCCTGGGCGGCGCGTCCACCTGCCTCATGGTGGCCACCGGCGGCGCCATTCTGTCCTATATTCCCATCGGCGCCTTGGCCGGAAAGATCGGCCGCCGCCGGACCATTCAGATCGGCACCATTCTCCTGACGGCCTGCTTCCTGCTGGGCTATGTCCTGACCGAGACCTTCTCCAGCATCAACCTGATCATGTATGTGGTCTTCGCCCTGGTGGGCCTGGCCTGGGCGGCCATCAACGTCAACAGCCTGCCCATGGTGGTGGAGATGTGCAAGGGCAGCGACGTGGGCAAGTTCACCGGCTACTATTATACCTTCTCCATGGCGGCCCAGGTGGTCACGCCGGTGCTGGCCGGTACCCTGCTGCGGAACGTGGGCTACTGGACCCTGTTCCCCTACGCGGCATTGTTTGTGGCGTTGAGCTTCAGCACCATGTGCTTTGTCCGCCACGGCGACAGCAAGGCCCCGGTGAAGAAGGGCCTGGAAGCCTTTGATGTGGAGGATTAAACCATGTATGAAGTCATTCGCGCGCTGATTATTCTGTTTGCCGCCGGCTGGGCGGTCCTGTATGTCCTCCTGTCCTGCCGCCGGGGCAATCCGGCCTGGAAGACCCTTCTCAAATACCGCTACGCCCATCGCGGCTACCATGACAAGCCCACGGTGCCGGAAAACTCCATGGCCGCCTTCCGCCGGGCCATCGAGCACGGCTGGGGCGCGGAGCTGGACGTGCATCTCATGAAGGACGGCAATCTGGCGGTGATTCACGATTCCAGCCTCAAACGGACCGCCGGAGCCGACGTCTGCATCGAGGACCTGACCAAAGAAGACCTGGCCCGGTATCCCCTGGAGGACAGCCGGGAGACCATTCCGCTTCTGGAGGATGTGCTGGCCCTGTTCGAGCATAAGACGCCGCTGATCATCGAGCTGAAGCCGGAGCGGGGCAACCACAACGAGCTGTCCAAGGCCGTGGCCAAGCGGCTGGACAATTATAAGGGGGATTTCTGCATCGAGTCCTTCGACCCCAGGGTCCTGCGCTGGTACCGGAAGCGCCGCTATTCCTTCTGCCGCGGCCAGCTGGCTGAGGACTTTTTCCAGGACAAGGACAGCCATCTCTCCTGGATTTTGAAATTCATCCTGACTAACCTGCTGACCAACGTGGCCACCATGCCGGACTTCATCGCCTATCGCTATGAGCATCGCCGGAACTTCTGCCTGACCAAATGCCTGAAATGGCACCGGGCCGTGGAATTCAACTGGACCATCCGCACCAAGGAGCAGATGGAACACGCCGAACACACCGGCGCCCACTGCATCTTTGAAGGCTTCGACCCGGAGGGCTGATGCCGGCTCCCACGATCGAACAGCGCCGTAGGGGCGACCGCAAGGGTCGCCCCTACGGATTGCCTCCAAAACAGGAGCGTCCTCGTACCCCTGATGGGATACGAGGACACTTTGCTGTCTATCAACTTATTCGTACATGTTCGCAATATCCACAATGATATCCGTGCACTTCTCGATGCCGATGAGGCCGGAGTTCAGGGAAATGTGGTAGTTCTGGGCCTCGCCCCAGTTTCGGTTGGTGTAGTGCTTGTAGTAGACCCGGCGCTTGTTGTCCTTGTCGGTCAGGCGTTTTTCCGGGGTCTGCTTCGTCTCGCCGTAGAGCCGGACGATACGTTCTGCCCGGAATTTCATGCCCGCGTGGATGAACACATGGAGGCAATCCTCCCGATCCTTGAGAATGTAGTCGGCGCAGCGGCCGACGATGACGCAGGGACCCTTCTCCGCCAGATTCCGAATGACGTTTGTCTGACACACGAACAGCTGATCCGCCATGGACATGGTGTTCATTGCCGACATGGGATGGGGAGATACGGCGATGTTGAACAGAAAGCTGCTCGTCACCGGCGCATACTCGCCAGCCTCTTCAATGAAATCCGCGTGGAAGCCGCTTTCCTTTGCCACAGCATCGACCAACTCTTTGTCATAAAAAGGAATGCCAAGACGCTCGGCGACTTGTTTGCCGATGGTACGGCCGCCGCTGCCGAATGCACGGCTGATGGTGATGATTTTTTGAGTCATGGAACCGACCTCCCTTGATTGATGGTGATTCCATTATACGAAATTTTCGGGCAAATTACAAGAACGGACGCATGGACGCGGACAATTTTTCCTCGCAGTCAATAAGCTGTTCCGCCATGGCCTTTGCCTGCTTGTCGGCTCCGGCGTAGCGGTTGCGGCTGCGGCACAGCGCTTTTACGCCCATATCGCAGCCGTCGGCCACCAGATAGGCCACGGTGGTGTCGTCTCCGTTCAGAGCCATTCTGGCGTTGGTTTTCAGCCAGGACATGCTCTTTGCCATGGTCGTCGGCTCCTTTTCCTCCCCACCGCACTGGTGCAGCAGGGTCCTGGCCTGGGCCTGGAGCAGCTGGTGGGTCTGGACGCTGTCCCGCAGCTTCTGCCGGAGAGTCTGATCCTGGACCCTGGGCAGCATCCCGTCGATGGTGGAGACCGCCATATGGATTCCCGCGGTGCAGTCTCCCAAGAGATGAATGGTATCTTCGTGCATAAAATAGCCTCCCTGTTCGATGCCTGAACAGATTGGAAAATTGGAATTTGTAGAGCGAATTGACAATTGACAATGGACAATTGACAATTATGGTGTCGCTTCGCGATGAATTAGAATTGACAGAAGCACGATCAAGCAACACCGTAGGGGCGGCCCCGCGTGGCCGCCCGAAAGCCTGCACCAACGGGCGGCCACATGGGGCTGCCCCTACGGATTTCTTTCTGGCGGGCAATCATTTCAATCATCCGCGAAGCGGATACCTCCATTGACAATTGTCAATTATCAATTGTCAACTCATAGATAAATTCCAATTTTCTGGTCTGCCTTTTAAAGCGGCGCTGTGTTTTCTCCTCTTTATTTTCTCCAAATCTGTGATATGATAATCAAAAAGGAGGGAAGAATATGGAGGTATATTTCACCGTTTTGGAAATCTGCGGCGACTATGCGATTTTGCGAAGTGACGAAGGGACCCGGAAGGAGGTCGCCATGTTCCTTTTGCCCGACGGCGTCACCGACGGCAGCCGGCTTTTGTTCCAGAATTTCAGCTATGAATTGGTATAAAAAGGATGGAAAAATTTTCTTTGTATCTTCGGGAACAAAACCTGTGTTCCATCGTCTGAATGGGTACACGGGCTGACCGTGAAAAACAAATACCTATGGAGGAACCAATGAAAAAACTGATTGCACTCTTGCTGATCTGCACCATGGCCGTGGGCTTTGCCGCCTGCGCCAAGACCACGGAGCAGACCCCTGTGGAAGAGGAAATTGTGACTGAGCCAGAGGCTCCTGTGGAAGAGGAAGCTCCCGAGGAAGAGACCCCCGCGGAGGAGGCTCCTGTCGAGGGAGAGACTCCTGCGGAAGAGGAAGAATCCGTGGAAGACGGCGAGGATCCCATCGTTACGGACCTGCTGGAGAAGATCTCCACCCTGGTGGACGGCGTCAATGACGAGATGATGGTGGAGAACATGGAGATTCCTGCCGACCAGTATCCCTATTATCTGTTTATCGAGTATGCGGACGGTTACCATGCCGTCACCTCCGCGCCCATGATCGGCTCCATTGCCCACTCTGTCTGCCTGCTGCAGCTGCCGGAGGACGCCGATGTGGAGGCCGTGGCCCAGGAGATCGAGAACAACATGGATCCCCGGAAGTGGATCTGCGTGGAAGCCGAAGCCACTGCCGTCAAGACCAGCGGCCAGTATGTGCTGATGGTCATGTCCACCCAGGACGCCGTGGACGCCATCGTGGCCAACTTTGACGCCATGTTTGCGGCGTAAAAGTTTCTAAAACCAGATAGGAACCTTCGTGCCCCATGCGGGCGGCTGATAGCCCCCCGTAGGGGCACGAGGGTTCTGTGCGTCTGTTCGAGAGGGACTTGCCCATGCTCTTTTCCAGCGTGACATTTTTATATTTCTTCCTGCCCTTGACCCTGGCGGCCTATTATCTGGTCCCGAGAGGCTGGAAAAACCATGTGCTGCTGCTGGCGAGCCTGGTGTTCTACGCGGCGGGGGAGCCGAAGTATGTGGTTTTGCTGCTGCTGTCGGCCCTCATCGGCTGGCTCCATGGACTGTACCTGACGGCCCATCCCGGAAAGCGGTGGGCCCTGGTCAGCGGCATCGGCTGGAACCTGGCGTTTCTGGTGTTTTTCAAATACGCCGATTTCTTGATCGGGACTGTCAACGGCCTCCTGGGCACGGCCATTCCGACCCTGGGCCTTTCCCTGCCCATCGGCATCAGCTTCTATACCTTCCAGAATATGAGCTATATCGCCGACGTCTACCGGGGCGACTGCAAGGCGGAACGGAACCCGGCCTCCTACGCCACCTATCTCTGCCTGTTTCCCCAACTCATTGCCGGTCCCATCGTCCGCTACAGCGACGTGGCCCGGGAACTGCGGGAGCGGACCATGGACTGGGACGGCGTCTCCCGGGGTGTGGTGCGGTTTTCCGTGGGCCTCGGCAAGAAGGTGCTGCTGGCGAATACCATCGGACAGCTGGCGGAGCTGACGGCCTCCGGTGGCAGCGTCCTTTTGAGCTGGCTCCGGGCCGTTGCCTTCACCTTGCAAATTTATTTCGATTTCTCAGGCTATTCCGATATGGCCATCGGCCTGGGGGCCATGATGGGCTTCCGGTTCCCGGAAAACTTCGATTATCCCTATCTGTCCCGGTCCGTAACCGAATTCTGGCGCCGCTGGCATATGACCCTGGGCGGCTGGTTCCGGGACTATGTGTATATCCCCCTGGGCGGCAGCCGCACCGTGAAGTGGAAATGGCTCCGGAACGTCCTGATCGTCTGGATGCTGACCGGCGTCTGGCACGGGGCCAGCTGGAACTTCCTGCTCTGGGGCCTCTGGTACGGCCTGCTGCTTCTGGTGGAGAAGCTGTGGCTGGGCAGGTATCTCAAGGGCGGCGTAGGCTCGCATCTCTATGTGCTTTTGGCCACGGTTCTGGGCTTCGTGCTGTTCCACAGCAGTACCGCTTCGGAGGCCGTCCTGGAGCTGGGCCGGATGTTCGGCCTGGGTGGCCTGCCCCTGTGGAATGAGACCGGCCTCTATTATCTCAGAAGCTATGCCATTCTGCTGCTCCTGTGCGTCCTGGGCTCCACCCCCTGGCCAAAGCAGCTGGCCCTGCGCCTGAGAGACAGCCGGTTCGGCTTCCTGCTCCAGCCGCTGTTCGTACTGATTATGCTGATCCTGGTGACGGCCTGCCTGGTGGACGGCTCCTTCAATCCGTTTCTGTATTTCCGGTTTTAGGCTCCCTTGTGGAAACATGGATGAAACTTGCTGCACCAAGGGGACTGTAAAAAAGTCTGTCATTGCGAGCCAGTGCGCACACTGGCGTGGCAATCCGTTCCCTTTTTTACCGTAAATTTGACACTTTTTCTATCAAAAAATTAGGGGTCAAAGCGGGAACTTAGACTTTCTTAACAGCCCCTGTCAGCCTCAAGGCTGACTGATGAGGTGTGCAGAAGGATCTTACGATTTACAAGAACTACCGGCGAATTCGTAGCCTTTTACACCTCATCCGACCGCCCTTCGGGCGGCCACCTTCCCCTCAAGGGGAAGGCTTTGCGGTATGCTCCGATATCACAACAACCCACTGGGAGGTGCGTTCATGGAAAAAGCAAAAAATCGCGGGACTGTTTTGGTCTTCGTCATTTTACTCCTGGGCGGCATGCTGCTGCATCTGCTGCTGCCGGATCAGGAAATCTCCAGATCGGAACGCCGCCGCCTGGCCCAGGCCCCGGAGGCGTCCGGCGAGGCCCTGCTGTCCGGTCAATATGCCCAGGACCTGGAGGACTATCTGCTGGACCAGTTCCCCGGGCGGGAAAGCCTCCGAACGCTGAAGGCTGTCTGGACCTACTACATGCTGGGCCAGCAGGACAACAACGGCGTGTATCTGTCCCAGGGGACGGCGGCCAAGCTGGATTCGGAGCTGGATCCGGTCCAGG
Source organism: uncultured Clostridia bacterium (assembly GCA_945918815.1). Classification (GTDB taxonomy): domain Bacteria; phylum Bacillota; class Clostridia; order Oscillospirales; family Oscillospiraceae; genus Avoscillospira. The sequence continues at coordinate 806 of CAMEIU010000079.1, read as the reverse complement.
TCCAGCGGTTTGTGGACAAGATGAATGAAATTCACGAGCTGTATTTGTCGGATTCCACGGTGTACTGCGCCGTGATTCCCGATAAGAACTATTATCTGGACTGTCCCAAACTGGACTATGCCGCTCTGTTTGAAACTGTGGAGACCGGCCTGCCCTGGGCAAGCCACATCGACCTGACCGGCAGCCTGACCTTGGAGGACTACTACGCCACGGATTCCCACTGGCGGCAGGAACGGCTGGACCGGGTCGTCTCCACCCTGTCCCAGTCCATGAATCTGGACCTGCCTTCTCTGGAAACCTACGACCGGCAGACCCTCTCCGGCTTCCGGGGCGTCTACTATGGGCAGTCGGCCCTGCCCCTGCCGCCGGAGGACCTGGTCTACCTGGAAAACGACGCCACCCAAGCCGCCGTGGTCACAGGCCCGGAGCTGAAAGGAGAGCAGACCGTCTACGACCCGGCCCGGTTTGCGGGTCTGGACGGCTACGATGTGTTTCTCCACGGCGCCCAGGCAGTGCTGACCCTGGAAAATCCCCTGGCAGAGACAGACCGGGAGCTGATCGCCTTCCGTGACTCCTACGGCAGCAGCCTGACACCTTTGCTGCTCTCCGGCTACAAGACCGTCACCCTGGTGGACATCCGCTACGTGTCGGCGGCCAACCTGGGCAAATTCGTGGACTTCCACGGCCAGGACGTGCTGCTGCTCTATTCCACCACCGTGATCAACAGCGCGGGAATCCTGCGGTAAAAAACACGGGGCAGTTAAAAAAGTCTCTCAGCAAAGCAGCCAGTGTATTCGTGCACTGGC
>CAMEIU010000078.1 GCA_945918815.1 uncultured Clostridia bacterium | reverse complement strand
TTCATCATGCCCTTGCCGCAGATGTGGTTGGGCAGGCAGCCGAAGGGCTGGGTGCAGACGATATTCTTGACGCCGCTCTCCGCCAGCTCCAGCATCTCCGAGGTCAGGAGCCAGCCCTCGCCCATTTTGACTCCCATGTGAATATAATCCTGGCCCAGGGTGATGGTGTGCTCAAAGGGCGTGGGGGCGGTGAAATGGCCGTCCTCCCGGATGATGGCGCTCATGTCGTTCTTCTTTTTGCACAGGAATTTGTAGGCGAATTTGTAGATTTCGTAGGTCAGCCGTTTGCCGCGGCCCAGAAGCTCATGGTCCAGGATGTTGTTGTAGACGCAGTAGAGGCAGAAATCCACCAGGCCGGGGACCACCACCTCGGCCCCTTCGTCGGTCAGGAACTGCTCCAGGTTGTTGTTGCCAAGGGGCGAATACTTGACGAAGATCTCCCCGACCACGCCCACCTTCACGGCGTCCCGCTTTTCCAGGGGGATCTTCGTGAAGTCCTGCACGATGGCCCGGTAGTTCTCCCGGACCTTCCGGTAGGAGATCTTGCCGCCCTGGCCCATCTCCTTGCCCAGCTTTTCGGTCCAGCGGTCCGCCAGCCGCTGGGCCTGGCCCTTGTCCGCCTCATAGGCCCGGCACTGGTTCACCAGGGTCATGAGCAGGTCGCCGTAGAGGACGGCGTAGAGCAGGCTGTGGAGCAGGGGCACCGTCAGCTGAAAGCCGGAGTGCTTCTCAATGCCCGCCAGGCTGAAGGAGATCACCGGCACATAGCCGTAGCCCGCCTTGGCCAGCGCCTTGCGCAAAAGAGAGATGTAGTTGGAGGCCCGGCAGCCGCCGCCGGTCTGGAACTGGATCATGGCGATCTTATGGGGATCGTACTTGCCGGACTGCAAAGCCTGCATCAGCTGGCCGATGACCAGGATGGCCGGGTAGCAGGTGTCGTTATGGACATAGTGGAGGCCCATCTCGGCGATCTCCGGGCCGCTGGTGTCGAGAATCTCCACCTTGTAGCCGTAGGTCTCCAGAATGGCCTTGATCATTTTAAAATGCATGGGGAGCATATTGGGGCAAAGAATCGTATACCCCTGCTCCTTCATTTCCTTGGTAAAGGGAATGTAATACTGCTCCATGGTTGGTTCCTTTCTAGATGGACAGTGCTTTCAGGCGGGACGCATATATGCCGCCCGTAATCTATTTCTGCTTCTCCTCCAGCGCGCCGAGGAGGCTTCTGAGGCGGATCTTCACGGCGCCCAGGTTGGTGATCTCGTCGATCTTGATCTGGGTGTAGAACTTGCCGTTCTGCTCCAGGATGGACCGGACCTCGTCGGTGGTGATGGCGTCCACGCCGCAGCCGAAGGACACCAGCTGCACCAGCTCCGTGTCGTCGTGCTCCGAGGCGTACTGGGCGGCCCGGTAGAGGCGGGCGTGGTAGGTCCACTGGTTCAGCACCCGCACATGGGGCGGCTGGGCCAGGTGGCACACGCTGTCCTCGCTGACCACCACGAAGCCCAGGGAGTTGGCCAGCTTGTCGATGCCGTGGCTGATCTCCGGGTCGATGTGGTAGGGACGGCCCGCCAGGATCATGATCCGCTTGCCGTTGTTCCGGGCAAAGTCCAAGGCCTGCTGGCCCTGGGCGCGGATGTCCCGGAGGTATTCGTCGTAGGCCTGGAAGCCCGCGTCCACGGCATGGCGCAGCTCCGATTTGGTGATGCCCGGGTCCAACGACTGGACGCTGGGCAGCAGGGTCTTGACCAGCAGCTTTTTGTCGTTGATATTTAAGTAAGGATACAGGAAGTTGGCTTCCTTCAGATCGTCCATGTTGCCGTGGAGCAGCTCGGCATAGTAGGCCACCACGGGGCAGTTGTAGTGGTTGTCCCCGGCGTGCTCGTCGGTGTTGTAGCTGAGGCAGGGATAGAAGATGGCATCCACCCCTTCCTCCAGCAGCTGCTCCATGTGGCCGTGCATGATCTTGGCCGGGTAGCAGGCGGTGTCGGAAGGAATGGAGAACTGGCCCTTCTCGTAGGTCCTGCGGGTGGAGAGGCCGGAGAGGACCACCTCATAGCCCAGGTCCGTAAACAGGCCGTGCCACAGGGGGGCCAGCTCATACATACCCAGGGCCAGGGGCAGGCCGATTTTGCCGCGGCGGCCCGGGATTCGGGGCAGAGACGAAATCCGCTCCCGCTTCCAGGCGTAGAGGTTCGGCAAATCCTGGGCGGCGTTTTTAATACCCGCGCCCTTCTGGCACTGATTGCCCGAAACAAACCGCTTGCCGCTGGAGAAGGTGTTGATGGTCAGATGGCAGTGGTTGGTGCAGCCGCCGCAGACGGCGGACTTGGAGGTGTGGGTGAAGGCTTCCAGATCCTCCGGGGAGATCAAATTGCTCTTCTCAAATCGCATGGCGTGGAGGGCCGCGCCGTAGGCGCCCATGAGGCCCGCGATGGCGGGACGGATCACCGGCGCCCCCAGCTCCAATTCAAAGGCCCGCAGCACCGCGTCGTTGAGGAAGGTGCCGCCCTGGACCACGATATGCTTGCCCAGTTCCTCGGGCGAGCTGGCCCGGATGACCTTGTAGATGGCGTTTTTCACCACGGAGGTGGACAGGCCCGCGGAGATATCCTCCACGGTGGCGCCCTCCTTCTGGGACTGCTTGACAGAGGAATTCATGAACACGGTGCAGCGGCTGCCCAGGTTGACGGGGGCTTCGCTTTGGAGGCCCTTTTCGGCAAATTCCGCCACCTCGTAGCCCATGGACCGGGCGAAGGTCTCGATGAAGGAGCCGCAGCCGGAGGAACAGGCCTCGTTGAGCATGATGGAGTCGATGGCCCCGTTTCGGATCTTGAAGCACTTGATGTCCTGGCCGCCGATGTCCAGAATGAAGTCCACGTCGGGCTGGAAGAATTTAGCGGCGGTGTAGTGGGCGATGGTCTCCACCACGCCCTCGTCCACGCCGAAGGCATGGCAGATCAGCTCTTCGCCGTAGCCCGTGGCCGCGCTGCCGCAGATGGTGACGCGGTCCCCGCAGCGTTGGTAGATCTCCTGGAGCTGCTGCCGGACCAATGCCACGGGGTTGCCCTTGTTGGAGCTGTAGTAGCTGTAGAGCAGCTTTTTGTCCTCGGAGATCAGGGTCAGCTTGGTGGTGGTGGAGCCGCAGTCGATGCCAAGCCAGGCCTTGCCGGTGTAAGTCGAAAGGTCCCTGGTCTCCACGGAGGCCCTGGCGTGGCGTTCCCGGAAGTCCCGGTAGTCGGCCTCGCTGGCAAAGAGGGGGGCCAGCCGCTCCCGGGAGGTCTTGGGGCTCACCGCGCTGTCCTCCAGGGCCTGCTTCAGGCTGTGGTAGGTATATTCCTGTCCGCCGTCCCGGCTGTAGAGGGCCGCGCCCATGGCCACGGCGAAGCGGCCGTATTCCGGGAACACGGCGGTGTGCTCGTCCAGATGCAGGGTCTCCCGGAACCGGTCCCGGAGGCCCTGGCAGTAGTACAGGGGGCCGCCCAGGAACATGACCTTGGGCTCGATCTTCCGGCCCTGGGCCAGGCCAGTGATGGTCTGGTTGACCACGGCCTGATAGATGGAGGCGGCCACGTCGGCCTTGCTGGCGCCCTGGTTCAGCAGGGGCTGAATGTCGGTCTTGGCGAAGACGCCGCAGCGGGAGGCGATGGGATAGATTCGGGTGTGGCTCAGGCTGGCCCGGTCCATTTCCTCCACGGTCATGTCCAGCAGCACGGCCATCTGGTCGATGAAGGCCCCGGTGCCGCCGGCGCAGCTGCCATTCATGCGCTCGTCGGTGCCGCCCTTGAAGAAGATGACCTTGGCGTCCTCGCCGCCCAGCTCAATGACCGTACCCGTATCCGGGGCCATGCGGCGGATGACCTCGCCGGTGGCGTAGACCTCCTGGACGAAGGGCACATGAGCCAGCTCCGCCATGCCGAGGCCCGCGGAGCCGGAAATGGCCGCCGTAAAGGACCGGCCCAAAAGCAGGGGCTTCATCCGCTCCAGAAGCTCCAACGTCTTGGCCCGGACCTGAGAAAAATGGCGCTCATAGGCCTGAAACAGCACCTGATCGCCGTCCAACAGCACCGCCTTGGCCGTGGTGGAGCCAATGTCGATGCCCAGAGAGAGTTGATTGATGGAAAACACAGAGATTCCTCCGAAAACGCAGAATGGTTCACTTTATCCTTTATCATAGCAAGAACCGACGGGATTTGCAAATGGATTCTCCTGAGAAAGTATGACAAGAATGTAAAAAGTGAAACCAAAGGACACACCCTCGCGCCCCTTCGAACCCCTCACTGTAGGGCACGGCCACTGGACGTGCCCCATGCAGGCAGCTGCGTTCTGGAACCAACTGCCAAGCGGCGCGTCGAGTCGCCGCGCCCTACATAGGCGGTGCAAGAACGCTGCAAATTCCAATTTTCGCTGCTTCCTTTGGGGCGGGACGATTTCTTCTTTTGACAAACATCCCGATTCCGGCTATACTGATATCAGTTTTTTCTGTAAGGGACGCATATATGCCGCCCCTACATCGTTGTATCAATTGCAGAAAAGGAGAACCCTCATGAAGCAATTTTCCGCGATTTTCTTTGATCTGGACGGCACCCTGCTGCCCATGGACCTGGATGCCTTTACCCAGGGTTACTTCGGGCTGCTGTCCAGGCGGTTTCCGGAATACGACGCCAAATCCTTTATCGCCGCCGTCTGGCAGGGCACCAAGGCCATGATGCAGAACGACGGCTCCATGACCAACGAGGCCCGGTTCTGGCAGGTGTTTTCCGGCCTCATGGGGCCCGGCGTTCTGGAACGGCAGGCGGAATTTGAGCGTTTCTACCGGACGGATTTCCACAAGGCCAAGGCCTTCACCGGCCCCAATCCCCTGGCAAAGCAGGCCGTGGAGCTGGCCCGGGAAAAGGCGGACCGGGTGGTCCTGGCCACCAATCCCCTGTTCCCCCTCTGCGCCGTGGAGAGCCGCCTGGGCTGGATCGGCCTGACCCCCGGGGATTTCGATTTCATCACCACCTATGAGAATTCCGCCTACTGCAAGCCCAACCCGGCCTACTATCAGGCCATCTGCCGGACTATGAATCTGGACCCGTCCCAGTGCCGGATGGTCGGCAACGACCTGTTGGAAGACGCCCAGGGCGCATCCCAGGCAGGCTTGCAGGTCCACATCGTCACCGACTGCCTGATTTCCCATGATCTGGACCTGAACCAATGGCCCCACAGCAGCTTTGCGGACCTGGCAGCCGTTCTGTAGGGCGGCCCTTCCCCTATTCGATCCGTATATTAGCAAGGGGCTGTTAAGAAAGTCTAAGTTTCCGCTTTGACCGCTAACTTTTTGATAGAAAAAGCGTCAAATTTACGGTCAAAAAGGGAACGGATTGCCACGCCAGTGTGCGCACTGGCTCGCAATGACAGACTTTTTTAACAGCCCCTTGTTTTCTCTTTTTCTCAATCTTCCGTGCAGTCCAGACCGGCGGTGGGATCGACATAGGCTTCCTCCGCCGCCGTTGATTCGGGCTCCGGCGCGTCTTCCGCCTCCCGGGCATCCTCCTCCGGCGTCAGGGAGCGGCCGCTGTAGGCCGCGTTTCCGACGGAAGGGATCAGCTCCGATGCGCTTTTACCGAATACCAGCTGATAGGCGGCGTCGTTGGCCGGCGTACAGCCCGCTGCCAGCACGGCCAGCAGCGCCGCAGCCGCGGCAATGGCCATGATTTTTTGCAGCCTTCTCATACGGTCTCCCCCTTCCCCTTCGCCGCCGCGGCTTCTGCTGCCTGGACCGCATTGTATGCCTCCCGCACCGCCAGAGACAGCTGGTGCGCGCAGGAGGTCCGTTTCCGGCTGCAGCGCACCGGACCGAGCTTCTCCTCAATCTCCTCCACCGTCATGCCCTCGCACAGAGTGGACACCGCCCGCAGGTTGCCGCTGCATCCGTCCTTGAACTGGATGTTGTGGATCACATTGCCGTCGATGTCAAAGCGAATCTCCGAGCTGATGCGTTCAATCTGCTCCGGTGTGATGGCCGGACGATTCTGCGCCTGCGACATACGCATGCCGCCTTTCTTTCCCGATGGACCGTCTTGGCCTCCGCCTGCGCGGTCAGCTCAGAACTAACCCGGCGGTTTAATGTGATTTGCATAATATCTCAGGGTTTTCTGTTTGTCAAGCATGATTTTTTTCTGTTATGATTATCGGCTAAATAAGCAAGTGGCAAATTTCTGCAAGTGTTTTTCTTTCCGTGTCATGGTTGTGAAAAAAGCTTTTGTAGGGCACGGCCACTGGACGTGCCGCCATGCAGGCAGCTACATCCTGATACCAACTGCCCAACGGCGCGTCGGGTCGCCGCGCCCTACAATGTAGCGCGTTTTTCACAGGAATGACGGTGCTGGACGGAACACCATCATTTTTATGTGCTTGCTTACAAAACCCGATCGTCATATTTTCTGTTTGTCATCGGGCCAGCCCGCCGTAGGCCCCATCCGGTTTCTGAGAAGCGTGTGGGAGAACCGATATATTCCCTATTTCCTACTGGATTAGTATAATTTTGCTTCCATTCCGCCCAAGGATTTGTTCAGATTCCCCATTGACGAAATATGAAAAATGCGCTATACTCATGCACATGAAGTGAACACCAAAGGCTTTGAACAGGAGAGTAAGCCGGTGGAAGCGTCAAAGAGAGCCTCGGAAGCTGAAAAGAGGTACGACGAATCCGGCCGAACATGGCCTGGGAGCCGCGCAGGCGATAGGTAGTCTGCGACGGGTGCGCCCGTGACCGCGCAGGAGTATGCTGGTACTCCATAAGGCCGTTTTCGTGAGGAAGCGGCGAAGCAAGGTGGTAACGCGAAGGTTCTTCGCCCTTGACAGTTGGTCAGGGGCGATTTTTATTTGGCGCACTCTCGTGTATCGCCGCAGGGTCGGCTATTAGCCGCCCCTACGGATGCCTTACTAAAATTTAGGAGTTGATTCCATGTCCCAACCTATGATTGAGGTCCGGGATCTCAGCAAGCGGTTCGGCGAGGGCGACGGGGCGGTCCATGCCCTGGAGCATATCGACCTGACCGTGGACCAGGGCGATATCTACGGCATCATCGGCCTGTCCGGCGCGGGGAAAAGCACCCTGGTCCGATGCATCAACCTGCTGGAGCGGCCCACAGAGGGCACGGTGCTGGTGGACGGCCGGGACCTGACCCGAATGCCGGACAAGGCGCTGCGGCAGGCCAGGAAGTCCATCGGCATGATCTTCCAGCACTTCAACCTGCTGATGCAGCGGAACTGCCTGGACAACATCACCTTCCCCCTGGAGCTCACCGGCACGCCGAGAAAGCAGGCCGTGGCCCGGGCCAGGGAGCTTTTAAAAATCGTGGACCTGGAGAGCAAGGAGAAGGCCTATCCGGCCCAGCTCTCCGGCGGCCAGAAGCAGCGGATTGCCATTGCCAGGACCCTGGCCACCAATCCGAAGGTCCTGCTCTGCGACGAGGCCACCTCCGCCCTGGATCCCAAGACCACCCGGGACATCCTGCGGCTGATCCGGGACATCAACCGGACCCTGGGTATCACCGTGGTGGTCATCACCCATGATATGAAGGTCATTGAGGAAATCTGCACCAAGGTGACCATCCTGAACCACGGGCGGATTGCCGAGAGCGGCCTGGTGGAAGAGGTCTTCACCAATCCCAAGACCGAGGCCGGACGGCGGCTGGTGTATCCCGACGGGGTGCCCTTCGAGCTGCTGCCCAAGAGCCGGGTGATCCGGGTAGCCTTCAACGGCGGCACAGCCTATCAGCCCCTGATCGCGTCTCTTGCCATCGACTGCAACGTCAAGGTCAACATCTTAGGCGCGGACACCCGCAACATCGACGGCAAGGCCTTTGGCACCATGCTCCTGGGCCTGCCGGAGAACGACGCCGAGGCCGCCCGCGCCATGGCCTATCTGGCCGGGCAAAAAGACATCACCGTAGAGGAGGCGACGGATTACCATGCTTGAGTCTCTGGCCCAACTGTTTGAATCCTGGGGCGTCAGCAAGGCCCTGGATCAGCTGCAATACCTGTTCGATCCCGGCACCCTGCCCTTCGCCATCTGGGAGACCCTGTACGCCCCCCTGCTGGCCACGGTGTTCGCCTACGTCATCGGCCTTCCCCTGGGCATCCTGCTGGTCACCGGCGAGGCGGGCGGCATCCGGCCCCTGCCCAAGGCATTGATGCAGGTACTGAACACGATCATCAATCTGCTGCGCTCCATTCCGTTCCTGATTCTGATGGTCATGGTGTTCCCCCTGAGCCGCCTGATTCTCGGCACGGCCATCGGCACCACCGCCACCATCGTCCCCCTGACCGTGGCCGCGGCCCCCTATGTGGCCCGGCTGGTGGAGGGCAGCTTGCGGGAGACTGACCGGGGCGTCATCGAAGCCGCCCAGGCCATGGGCTGCTCCCCCTGGCAGATCGTCACCAAGGTCATGCTGCCGGAGTGCAAGCCCAGTCTCATCAACGGCGCCACCAACGCCGCCATCACCATTCTCAGCTACGGGGCCATGTCCGGCGCCATCGGCGGCGGCGGTCTCGGCTCCATGGCCCTCATGCGGGGCCATACCCGGAACCAGGTTCTGGTCCTCTACGCCGCCGTCATCCTTCTGGTCCTTCTGGTCCAGATCATTCAATCCATCGGTACCGCCCTCTGCATCAAAACAGACAAGCGTATCGACCATACAAACACCAAGAAAAGGAGAAAACAATCATGAAAAAGAAACTCGCTGCGCTGCTGCTGGCCCTGACCCTGCTGCTGGCCCTGACCGCCTGCGGCGGCAAGACCTCCGCCACCATCAAGGTCGGCGCGACCCCCGCCCCCCACGCCGAAATCCTGGAGGTCGCCAAGGATGCCCTGGCCAAAGAGGGCTACACCCTGGAGATCGTGGAATTCGACGACTATGTGACCCCCAACACCGCCCTGGAGGACGGCACCCTGGACGCCAACTACTTCCAGCACATCACCTACCTCAACAGCTTCAATGAGGAGCACGGCACCCACCTGGTCAGCGTGGCCGCCATCCACTACGAGCCCTTCGGCCTCTACGCCGGCAAGACCGCTTCCCTGGCTGAACTGGCCGACGGCGCGCAGATCGCCGTGCCCAATGACAGCTCCAACGAAGCCCGCGCGCTGCTGCTGCTCCAGCAGGAGGGCCTGATCAAGCTGAAGGACGGCGCGGGTCTCGACGCCACCACCTTTGACATCGTGGAGAATCCCCACAACTACGACATCGTGGAGATCCAGGCCGACCAGCTGCCCCGGACCCTGCAGGACGTGGACATGGCGGTCATCAACGGCAACTACGCCATTGACGCCGGTCTGCGCGTGTCCGACGCCGTGGCCGTGGAAGCCGCCGACGGCGCCGCCGCCGAAGCCTATGGCAACGTCATCGCCGTGAAGGAAGGCAACGAGAACAGCGAAGCCATCCAGGCCCTGATCAAGGCGTTGGAGAGCGACGCCGTCAGAAGCTTCATCGAGGAAACCTACAACGGCGCGGTGGTACCCCTGTTCTGATCCCGCACGAATGGCAAAACGCTCTGTAGAGGACGCATATATGCGTCCCGCTTGCAGGCAGCTGCGTTCTTGAACGAACTGCCCAACGGGGACGATTTTTCGATCAAAAAAATGCGGTCAGAAAGGAAACACAGACCTTCTTAACAGTCCCCTACGGAATTTGCCGGCCGCCTTCATGTTCCATTCAAACAGACAGCCGCACCCTCTTCGGGTGCGGCTGTCTGTTTTGTCTTACAGGCTCTCGTTGTCGATCATGTCCTGGGTGACGGTGGATTCGGGGGTGATGCCGGGTTGGAAGTCGCGGTAGGTCTGGAGGCCGGAACCGGCGGGGATCAGCTTGCCGATGATGACGTTCTCCTTCA
>CAMEIU010000077.1 GCA_945918815.1 uncultured Clostridia bacterium | reverse complement strand
ACCTCGAATACTGGGCCAAGGCCGGGCAAATGCTCGGCGCGTCCAACGAGAGCGTCTACTACACGGATTTCGCCGTCAAGTCCTTCCGCATCTATCTGTGCATGATGCCCCCGGCCACGGTCAACAAGGCGTCCTTCATCTATCTCCAGTCCCTGGGCAAGGCGCTGGTCTCCACCCTGCTCTCCATGGTCCGGGAAGTGGTCTTCGGCGTGGGCTTCGCCCTGCTGCTGCCCGTGTTCTTCGGCCTGGACGGCGTGCTGTACTCCATGCCTGTGTCGGATGCATTGACCTTTCTCATCTCCGCTGTCGTTTTGATGCAGACGTACCGCTTTCTGAGCGGCGGAAAGCAGGTCAGGGAAGTGTAGACCATATGAGAAAATGGGATTTGTTTATCAATGGACAATTGACAATGTACAATGGACAATGAAGGTATTTTTTTCGGAAAATGATAGAAATCAGCCCGTTTCCGAAGAATTCGTAGGGGCGACCCTTGCGGTCGCCCGATAGTGCACACCTCCATTGTAGGGCGCGGCGACCCGACGCGCCGTTGGGCAGTCGGAGCCGGGACGCAGCTGCATACAGCGGCACGTCCAGTGGCCGTGCCCTACAAATGATTTTTATGACTATCGGTTTTAGTAAGCACACGGATTTTTATGACAGGGTTCCGTCCAATACTGTCATTGCGAGGAGCAAAGCGACGCACCCCAGGGTGGCTTCTCTTGCCCCTGCGGGGCAATTCACCTTCTGGCAATCCGCATCCCATACGTTGCGATTTTCTGAGCGTTTCCGTGAAAACGACCCGTGTAAAGGGAAACGGATTGCCGCGCCAGTGTGCGCACTGGCTCGCAATGACAGCGTTTTTTGAACACTTGCAAGAAATTTGCTGTTGCTTATTCAAGCCGATAATCATAATCCCAATTTATCAAAAAACCCAGGACGCGTTTTCGGCGCGTCCTGGGTTTTTTGGCGGCTGTCCCATGGCCTGTTGGGTTTTCCGCGGTGTTTGCCTATGTACGGCGTCCATCAGGACGCCGTCAGGCAGTTAGTCGCAATCACGGTCGCAGTCACAATCGCGGTCGCAATCGCAGTCGCGGCAGTGGCGGCAGCAGCGGTTGCAGCGATTGCAGCCGCTCAGGATACCGGCCAGGCTGTTGCAGCAGCGGTTGCAGCAGGAGTTGGACACGAAATCGGGGAACGTGATGCCGGCGATGGAATTGCAGGAATTGCAGGAGTTGCAATTGTTGCAGGAGTTACAGGAATTACAGGCCATGGGATCTCCTCCAAAATAGGAATGTCGCGGAGGCGGCTGCCTCCACGACATCTTATGCGCCTGTTCGATTTTCGGTCACAGCCAGCTGTCAAAAATAAGGGTGTCGTCCAGATTCACGGCGTTGGTCTTGCCCAGCTGCTGGTCCGGCCGTGGCAGCGCGTCCGTCTGGTCCGTCACCGCGCCCTTGACCGGCGGCACCGGTTTGTCCCGCAGGGTGCGGGGTCCCTTCTCTTCCTGGTTCTTCATGATCATCACCCCGCTCCTATTCTTTGAAGCCGCCGCCAAATTATTCATGGCAAAAAGACCTATACAGTCTGAAAATAATCTGGTATAATGAATTATTCAAAATCATATAGAGGAGGATATACCATGCCCGATAAGCTGCATGAAATGGGAGAAGCCATTCAGGACGTCTATGAGGGACTCTCCGAGCAGGATACCCTTTCTCATAGCCAGCACAAGTCTCTGGGCCATCTGTTTCTGCTGGTCCGAAATATCGCCGCGGCAGCCGCCGCAACGCTGTTTTTGCTGTCGCTGTTCCACGTCGCCTACAGCGGCCCGCTGAAAGCCGTCGCCTATTTTCTGGGCGCCGCCGCCTATTTCAGCGATATTCTGATCACCACCGACTGCTTCCGCACGAAAGTGCCCCACAATGAAATGTTCATGGAGTACTGCTTCGGCCCCCTGTACATCCTGCTGGGGATCAGCTATCTGGCCGGACACTGAACCATACTAAAGGAAGGATTTACCATGAAAAAACGTTTGATATCCGTAACGCTGCTCCTTGCGCTGGTCCTGACGCTGCTGCCCATGACCGCCTTTGCCGCCGGCAGCCGGACGCCCATCTATCTGGGCTACGCCGATGTGGACTATATGGCCGAGGAAATTTTGAAAGAGATTCCCACTGCGGGCAAGAGCCCCACGGAGCAGATCCGCGCTGTCTATGACTGGATCATCCAGCATTGCAGCCGCTACACCTGGGACGGCTCCTTCTACTTTGACGAGGCCGAGGTCAACGCCCAGGGCACCGGCGCGTTCTACGAAGCCAGCACCCAGGCCCTGAAGGAGGGCCGGATCGTGCTGCGCCGGGAGCTGGAGGCCGAGGCAGGCTACAGCTCCGCCGAGGGCATGTTCCTGTCCTATGACAGCAACCAGTATATCGCCTCCTTCGCCTACGACATGATGATGACCCGCACCGGCAACTGCGCCCACTACTCCGCACTTCTGACCGTGCTCTTGGGCCACTTGGGCTTCGACTGCCGCCTGATTCCCGGCGAATTCGTCAACAACAACGGCTCCTCCGTGGAGCACAAGTGGAACTACGTCCTGGTGGACGGCCAGTACTACTGGCTGGATGTGCGTATGGACCACGCCTCCGCCTCCGGCGGGGCCATCGGCTACTACTACTTTATGAAGACCGACACGGACGAGTGGGCCAAGCAGCACAACTGGGATCACACCTACACCGACTGGCTGGCCGCCAACGCCTCGGCCATTGCCCAGGAATACAACCAGGACGTGCTGGACGCTGTGGGGCCCTGGGGCCGCTGCTCCACCTGGGCCAGGGCGTATATGGAACGGGCCGGAAACCAGGGCCTGATTCCCGACCGGCTCTCCGGCCAGGACCTGACCCAGGGCATCACCCGGGCGGAATTTGCCTCCGTGGCCGTGAAGCTCTATGAAGCCCTGAACAGCGCCGTGCCCGCCTACACCGGGGCCAATCCCTTCACCGACACCGCCGACCCGGACGTGCTGCGGGCCTACAATCTGGGCATCGTCAACGGCGTGGCCGCCGACCGCTTCGCGCCGGACAGCACTCTGACCCGGGAGCAGGCCGTGACCATGCTGGGCCGCGTCTACGAGCTGACCGAGACCAACGCCGTCAGCGGCGGCGCGACCCTGGAGCAGGGCAGCCAGGTCTTCGCCGACGACAGCGACATTTCCGACTATGCCCGGAATTATATCTACTTCTTCGTGGGCCAGGGCATTGTGGACGGCACCGGCAACAACCAGTTCTCCCCCGCCAACACCATGACCTGCGAGCAGGCCATCAAGGTGGCCGTGGAAACGGCGGACAAGCTGGGATAACAACAATTCACGGATCACGACCGTGCAGCGCCGTAGGGGCGACCCTTGCGGTCGCCCGATGGTACGCAGAACGGGCGACCGCAAGGGTCGCCCCTACGGTGATTTTGCACCAAAATGATCGGAAGGAGCAACCTATGATCGAGATCGTATTCAGCGATTCCGCCTGCGGCGGGCTGAAGATGGCCATGGGCTTCGGCAAGGGACCCTATGAAAGCGGCTGCATCGGCGTCATCGTCAGCCACGAGGACGGCAGCCCGGCCACGGAGGCGGAAATTGAGGCCGCCCGGCGGGAAGCCGAGGAACAGGCCCGGAAGGACTGGGAGCAGGCAGTTCCCATGGACGGCAGAGCCTCGGATGTCTTCGGCTTCCCTCTGGCTCTGAGCATGGGCGACATCTCGGAGGACGTGCCCGGCCCGCAGCGGCAGAGGGAACTGAGGCGGCTCTATGACAGCGTATTTCCGGGCGAGCCCGGCCGGGCGCTGTGGACCGGTCTGGAAGAAAATTTAAAGGCAGTGCGGAACCGGGCCGCCTCCGGCGAGGATGTCCGAATCTGGTACAGCGACAATCCCGACGAGCTGTGCGGCCTCTATTGGTTCATGACCCAGCTGCCCGGAACCCACGGCCGGGTCTGGCTTCTGAAGCTGCCGGACTGGGAGGTCCGGGCAGACGGAACCATGGCGGAGGCCACCGGCTGGGGCGAGGTGGCCCTGGGGGAATTCGGCCGGTATCTGCCCCTGCAGAAAGCCGCGCCGGAGATCTTCTGCCGCCGCTGCGCCGCCAGATGGAAGGAATTGCAGGAAGAAAACGCGCCCCTGCGGGCCGTGGTCAACGGGCGGCTGACCGGAGTGCCGGAGGATTTCTACGATCATTTCATCCGGCGGGAGATCGACGCGGAGCAGCCGGTTTTTCAGGAGGCCCGGCTCATCGGCAATCTTCTGGGCAAATACCAGCTGGGCGTCGGCGATTTCTGGATTGCCCTGCGGATTGAGGAAATGCTCCGGCAGGGACGGCTCCAGGCCGTCACCGAGGCCCGGGCGGACGAGCCGGTCTATTGGAGAACGCTCAGAAAATGACGGTCGAAAGACGGGTGCGAATCGCCGATATTGCCGAGGAGCTGGGCCTCAGCACCGCCACGGTGTCCAACGTGATCCACGGCAAGACCAACAAAGTTTCCGACGAGACGGTCCGCCGGGTTCAGGCCCTGCTGGAAGAGCGGCAGTACATCCCCAACATGGCGGGCATTTTGCTGGCCCAGAACAGCTCCGGGATCATCGGCGTGGCGGTCAACCGGCACGAAAAATACGAAGGCCGCCCCTTGGAGGACCCCTTCATCGCGTCCTCCCTGAACTACCTGTCCCAGGAGATCGAGCGGGCGCGTAAATTCCTGATGGTCAAAACCACCACGGAGATTTCCGAGATCATCGCCTTCGCCTCCATGTGGAACATGGAGGGGCTGATTTTGATCGGCTTCTGCCAGCAGGATTTTGTGTGGCTGCGACAGCATATGCGGATTCCCTTTGTTGCCTATGACGCGGATTCTCCGGCCACGGAGCGGATCACCCTGCTGAACCTGGACAACTTTGACGGCGGCTTCCAGGTGGGGCGGCTGTTCCGGCGGCTGGGCCACCAGGCGGCCCTCTGCATCACTGACAACGACACCTTCCTGGACCACGACCGGTATGAGGGCTTCCGGGCCGGATTTGGCGACGGCGCAGATCTGATGCTGATTCCCATGCGAAAGGAGGACCGGATGGCCTTTTACAGGGCCAATCTGGAGGTCTTCCGCCGGGTGACGGCGGTATTCGCCGTCTCCGATTACTACGCCCTGGACCTGATGGGCTTTCTGGCCGCCCAGGGAATTCGGACACCGGAGGACATGTCCGTGGCCGGGTTTGACGGCGCGCCGGCCGGAACCCAGTCCTTCCCCACCCTGACCACCGTGCGCCAGGACGGCGCCCTCCGGGCCAGGACCGCCCTGGAGCAGCTGGCCCAACTCCGCACCGGCCACCCCGGAACCACCATCACCCTCCCGGTGACGCTGATCGAACGGGAAAGCACGGGGGAAAGGCCGGAAAGATAAATTGGAATTTATCTATGAGTTGACAATTGATAATTGACAATTGACAATGGAGGTATCCGCTTCGCGGATGATTGAAATGATTGCCCGCCAGAAAGAAATCCGTAGGGGCAGCCCCATGTGGCCGCCCGTTGGTGCAGGCTTTCGGGCGGCCACGCGGGGCCGCCCCTACGGTGTTGCTTGATCGTGCTTCTGTCAATTCTAATTCATCGCGAAGCGACACCATAATTGTCAATTGTCCATTGTCAATTGTCAATTCGCTCTACAAATCCCAATTTTTCTGGTTCCCGTACGAGGGTGTGCCGGAATTCTGCACAATTCTGGCGTTTTATTTTTGTCTATGGTTACGCGTTTAACCTTTGCGTTTCATCTGTTCCATGATTAGAATGGGAGCAGAGAATTCCGCAGGGAGCGTGGTTTTATGAAGCGGGAAAAGACCTTTTTCCGAACGGTGTGCGGTCTGGCGGCGCCGGTGGCGTTACAGTCCATGCTGCAATCATCCTTCAGCATTGTGGACCAGATCATGATTGGGCAGCTGGGCAGCGTGGCCATTGCCGGGGTGGGGCTGGCCGGGAAATTTTCCTCCATCCATTCCGTGGTAGGGGCCGCCATCGGAGCCGTGGCCGGAATCATGATCTCCCAATACATGGGACAGAAAAATCAGCAGGAGGTCCGGCGGAGCTTTTATCTGAATCTCGCCTTCTCCCTTCTGCTGGCCCTGGCCTTTACGGCGTTCAGCCTGTTCTGGCCGCGGGAAATCATGGGGCTTTATACCAATGACCTTCCGACCATCGAAGCGGCGGCAGCCTACCTGGCTATTCTGGCCGCAGCCTTTCTGCCCATGGCCGGCGCGACCATGCTGTCCGCCCTGTTCCGGTGCATGGAGAAGGCGTCTCTGCCCCTCTATGCCAGCGCCGGGGCCGCGCTGGTCAATACAGGGCTCAACTATCTGCTGATTTTCGGCAAGCTGGGACTGCCTGCCCTGGGGGCCCGGGGCGCCGCCGTGGCCACGGTGATCTCCCAGCTGATCAATCTGCTGGTCATGCTCGGGATGCTGGCACGGGTCACGCCCCCCTGGAAAGTCCGCGGTCCCATGCTGGCGGGCTTCCGCTGGCGGCAGTACGCAGCCATGCTGCTGCCGGTGCTGATCTGTGAATTCCTGTGGAGCCTGGGCGAGAACGTCTACGCCGGAATCTACGGCCACATGGGCGCCGCCGCCACCGCCGCCATGACCCTTCTCAATCCCATTCAGGGTCTCATGACCGGCGCGCTGTGCGGCCCCGCCCAGGCCGCCGGGGTCCTGATCGGCAAGGACCTGGGCCGGGGCGACTTTGACGGCGCGTACCGGGCCGCCAAAAAGCTGCTGCTCTACGGCTTCGCGGCCTCCCTGTGCCTCTCGGCGGTCATCGTTCTGATCCGGCCGTTTTATGTGGAGATCTATCAGGTGGAGGATGTGGTCAAGACGTCCACGGCCCAGCTGCTTGTGGCCTACGCCCTGGTGGCTCCCTTCAAGGTTCAGAACATGATCCTCGGCAGCGGCATCCTCCGCAGCGGCGGAAACACCAGCTACGTCATGTGGATCGATCTCATCGGCACCTGGCTCTTCGGCGTGCCCCTGGGCCTGCTGTCCGCCTTCGTGTTCCAGTGGTCCATTCCCCTGGTCTACTTCACCCTCTCTCTGGAGGAATGCGTCCGCTTTGCCCTTTCCCTGTGGGTCCTGCGCCGAAAACGCTGGATGCGGACCATGGAAGCATAACAGCACAAACGCACCCTCGTGCCCCATGCGGGCGGCTGATAGCCGCCTCTACAGGGTGGGCACGAGGGTGCGTTCTATGTTTATTACGAGCCGGGATTCAGCTTGGCAGCTTTGCGGAAGAGGATGATGCCGGCCACGAACAGCAGGGCGATGGCGCCGACGCCCAGGTTCATGTTGTTGGTGGCCTGGCTGACCACACTGACGATGGTGGTGCCGAAGAAGGCCGCTCCCTTGCCGCAGATATCCATAAGGCCGAAGTACTCGCCGGACTTCTCATTGGGCACAATCTTGGCAAAGTAGGACCGGGACAGGGCCTGGATGCCGCCCTGGAACATGCCCACCAGCACAGCCAATGTC
This sequence comes from uncultured Clostridia bacterium, assembly GCA_945918815.1. Lineage (GTDB taxonomy): Bacteria > Bacillota > Clostridia > Oscillospirales > Oscillospiraceae > Avoscillospira. Next base: position 2,348 of record CAMEIU010000077.1, on the reverse strand, counting down.
CAGAACTGCCACTGGGCGTGGAGGAACATGGCGAAGATGGCGATGCCCAGGTAGGCCGCGATGCAGATGGTGATGAGCTTGCTGTTTCGTACTTTCTGGGCCAGGCGGCCGAAGATAATGGCGCAGGGGAAGGCCACAATCTGGGTCACCAGCAGGGCCAGCAAAAGGCCCGTGGAATCCAGGCCCAACGCGGAGCCGTAGGCCGTGGCCATGTCGATGATGGTGTAGACGCCGTCGATGTAGAAGAAGAAGGCCAGCAGGAATATGAAAATATGCTTCTCCTGCTTTACATTGCGCAGGGTCTTGGCCAGGCGGCCGAAGCTGGCCCGGACCGGATGGGGCTGCCGCTCCACATAGTACCGCTGCTGATAGTTTTTGATCAGCGGCGTGGACGAGCCGACCCACCAGACGGCCACGATCAGGAAGCTCAGGCCCATGGCCAGCTCCATGGAGATGCCGATGGCGCCGGAGCCCAGGACCAGCAGCAGGCACAGGACAAAGGGAATGCAGCTGCCGATGTAGCCCCAGGCGTAACCCCGGGAGGAGACGGTGTCCACGCGGCTTTCCTCGGTGACGTCGTTGATCATGGCGTCATAGAACACCAGGCTGGCGGAGTAGCCGGTCTTGGCGATGACGAACACCACCAGGAACACCAGCCACGCCTTGGCCAGACCCAAGGCCAGACAGCCGATGGCGCCCACGGCCAGGGTCCCCACAAAAATCGGCTTTTTGTAGCCCTTGTGGTCCGCCAGGGTGCCCAGCACCGGCGCGCTGAGGGCCACAATCAAGGTGGCGATGGAGGCGGCGTAGCCCCAATAGGCCAGATACTGCACGTCGGTCAGACCGGCGCTGCCGGCCAGATAGTTGAAATAGATGGGGATGATGGTGGACACCAGCAGGGTAAAGGCCGAGTTGCCCACGTCGTACAAAACCCAGTATTTTTCCAGTTTTGTCAGCTTCATAGTACCTCCTGACGGGCCGCCGTCTGTCCTTCAAAATCACGGCTGTATTGGGGATGCTCCAGATCGGGGAAGGCTTCGATCAGCTCTGCCGCCAGGGGCAGCGCCTGGGTGTACATACCCCGGAGCCGCTCCACCATTTTTTTGCAGGCGTTGCTGGGCGCCTCGCTCATGACCATGCCGCCCAGGGAATCCTGCTTGCCCATGAGGGCGATGCCGCTCTCCAGCAGCAGCCGCTTGGGCCGGTTGGGAGCCATGAGCAGATGGTGCCCCTGGACCATGCCGGTCAGGGCCGCCTCCGCCTGGCGTTCCGTGACCTGGGGGAAAAACCGGGCAATGACCCGGGCGTTGGCGGTGGAGGGGTGGATGTGCCGCACCAGGTCGTGCTTCACCGGGTCCAGGCCGTCGGTCACCAGGAAGGACCGGTCCAGCTCCATTTCCAGCAGGGTGTGGCTGACGCCCATGGCCGCCATCTCGTCCACATAGCCGTGGCAGCTGCTGTCCAGGGCGAAGTGGCACAGGAAGCCGCAGAGATAGGCCCATTCCGCCTCGTCCCGGCCGCCCTTTTCCCAGAGGGCCGAGAACCGGTGGAACACCTCCCGGCCCGATTTTTCATGCATGGCATAGCCCACCCGGCTGACGGGATTGTCCCACAGGGGATGGTAATAGAAGAAGACGTCCGGTCCGTGGAGGCCGATGTCAAACAGGTCCCGGTGTTCCTTCAGGCGTCTTCGCTGTTCCTCCGGCAAAAGGGCCAGGACCTCCCGGCCAAACCGGTAATGGGCATAGGACGCAGGCATAGGCAGCGTTCTCCTTTCGTTTTATGGTAGCACGATTGGGTAAAATCTGTTGCAATAAAGGCGTTAATTTTCCGTAAAACGCACCTCAGAAGGAACGAAATCCCACGGTAGGGCACGGCCACTTCGCCGACAGCCCCCTGATAGGGGGCACGAGGGTGCAGTGCAGCTTTTTAAATCGGCAGCAAAGCGCCGGCGACGGCGAAATAGATCAGGAGGGACAGGGCGTCCACGATGGTGGTGATGAAGGGGGAGGCCATGACCGCCGGGTCCAGGCCGATTTTTTTTGCCGCCATGGGCAGGATACAGCCGATGGTCTTGGCAACCAGCACCACAAAAGCCAGGGTCAGGCAGACCGTCAGGGCCACCGGCACCGTGACCTCCGGATTCTGCATCAGTAGCCGGTCCACCAGCATCATTTTCAAAAAATTGCACGCGGCCAGAATGACGCCGCAGAGGACTGCGATCCGAATCTCCTTCCAGATGATCCAGGGCAAGTCCCGGAACTCCGCCTCTCCCAGGGAGATGCTGCGGATGACGGCCACGGAGGCCTGGGAGCCGGAGTTGCCGCCGGTGCCCATGAGCATGGGGA
>CAMEIU010000076.1 GCA_945918815.1 uncultured Clostridia bacterium | reverse complement strand
CGTCCAGCTCCGCCAGCAGCTGGTTCAGGGTCTGCTCCCGCTCGTCGTTGCCGCCGAAGCGGGAATCTCTGGTCCGGCCGATGGCGTCGATTTCGTCGATGAACACGATGGCCGGGGCCACCTTGGAGGCCTGCTGGAACAGGTCCCGGACGCGGCTGGCGCCGACGCCCACGAACATCTCCACGAAGTCGGAGCCGGAGATGGAGAAGAAGGGCACCTTGGCCTCACCGGCCACGGCCTTGGCCAGCAGGGTCTTGCCGGTGCCGGGAGAGCCCACCAGCAGCGCGCCCTTGGGGAGCTTTGCGCCGATGGCGGTGTATTTCTGGGGATTGTGGAGGAAGTCGATGATTTCCACCAGGGATTCCTTGGCCTCGTCCTGTCCGGCCACGTCGGCGAAGGTCACGCCGGTCTCCTTTTCCATGTAGACCTTGGCCTTGCTCTGGCCCATGCCGCCGATTCCGCCGCCACCCATGCGCTTGGTCATGGAGTTCATGACCAGGGTGATGAGCAGGTAGAAAATCGCCAGGGGCAGAACCCAGCTGACCACAAAGGAGAGAATGGGGTTCATTTGCTCCACAATGGGACCGTCATAGCTGACGCCATGGGCTTTCAGATCTTCCGTCAGCGGGGTGGTCTCCTGGTTGGGAATCAGGCCGGTGTAGTAGATGATCTGCTTGTTGACGTCCTTGGCCGCCTCTTCCTTGGTCAGAATGAGAATGCTGTCGTCGGTCTGGAATTCCACCTCGGCGATCTCGTTGTTGGCCAGCATTTCCTCAAATTCCGAATAGGTGATTTTCTTCATGTAGGAGCTGGAGAGGCTGGTATAGACCAGATTGATGATGACCGTAAAGACCAGCGCCACGACCACCATGGTGATAATGGTCTTGGTCCGCTTGGAATTGTCCGGGTCGTTGGAAGGCCCGTTGTTCTTATTTTTTTGATTGCGGTTGTTTTTTGGATCTGTATTCAAGGCTTACGCCTCCTTATTTGACGAATCTGCGGGGGATTCAAATTGTATCCATCTTAGCATAGAAATTTGCCGGATACAAGGAAGAAGACGGCCTTGCCTGTAAATTTTCTATGAATTGCGCAAAAAACGGCCGCCGGGGCGGACCGGAACCGGGAAGTTTTTTATTCGTCCGACTTGTATCCTGCGGTCTTTCCTGCTATACTATATCTTGGTATGTTCTGTTGAAAAACACACAATTTTGGAGTGTCAAGTCATGAATGAAAAAAGACAGGGCCGTCCCGCCCGCCGGCCGGAACCGGCGCGGGAATTGGCGGAGGATATGATCGAAGGGCGCAACGCCCTGACCGAGGCGCTGAAAAGCGGGCGGACCATTGACAAGGTGTTTGTGGCCGAGGGCGAGACCGACAAGGCCCTGGCCCGGCTGGCGGCCCAGGCCAAGGAGGCCGGGGCGGTGGTGGTCCCCACGGACCGGCGGAAGCTGGACCAGATGAGTCCCACCGGGGCCCACCAGGGCGTCATGGCCCAGGTGGCCGCCCATGAATACGCCACTTTGGAGGACATCCTCCGGCGGGCGGCGGACCGGGGAGAGGCGCCGCTGCTGGTCCTGTGCGACGAGCTCAGCGATCCCCACAACCTGGGCGCGATTCTCCGGACCGCCGAGTGCGCCGGGGCCCACGGCGTGGTGATTCCCAAGCGGCGCAGCGTGGGCCTGACGGCGGTGGTATCCAAGACCTCCGCCGGAGCCGTGGAGTATATGCCCGTGGCCCGGGTCGGCAACATGGCCACCGCCATCCGGGAGCTGAAGGAGAACGGCGTGTGGGTTTTCGGCACCGCCGCCGACGGCAATACGGATTTGTATCACGCGGATCTCAAAGGCCCGGCTGCCATCGTCATCGGCAACGAGGGCCAGGGCATGAGCCGCCTGGTGGCCGAGAGCTGCGATTTCCGGGTCAGCATTCCCATGAAGGGCCGGATTTCCTCCCTCAACGCCTCCGCCGCGGCCGCGATTCTATTGTATGAGGCCGTACGGCAGAGAAACGGATAACGGACCATTGTGCTTATCAGCTTCCCGCAGCAGAGGGGAAAATTGGAATTTGCAAGGCAATGGACAATGTACAATTGACAATGGGCAATGAAGGTATTTTCCTTCGGAAAATGATTGAAATATACCCGTTTCCAGGTGATTCGTAGGGGCAGCCCCTGCGGTCGCCCGATGGTACACGTGGCGGGCGACCGCAAGGGCCGCCCCTACGGCGTTGCTCGATGCGGTTGGGCAGGCACAAGCGCCTGATCCATGCTCAATTCACAAAAATCGTTGGAGAAAACCATGAAAAATCAATCCCAGGATTCAGAAATGGAACTGAATATGGAGGCGATTGACGCGCCGGAGCCGGAGCAGGAATATTCCCTGGAGGATATCATGCGGGAGTTCGGCGGCTGGAGCAAGCCCGCGCCGGAGCCGGAGCAGGAACCGGGGCCCGTGCCGGAGCCGGAGAAAAAACCGGAACCGGCGCCTGTGGAGAAGCCTGCCGCGGACAAGCCGGATCTCATGCGGGTGGCGGCGGAGAAGGGGGAGAAGCGCAGCTTCAAGCTGACGGACCTGTCCGGCGACACCATCCGCTTCCGGCCCATCCGGGAAGAAGACCTGCAAGAGGAGCCGGAGCCAGAGGGCCCCGCCCGGCCAGTGGAAATGCCGGAGGAACCGGCGCAGCCGGAGCCGGACCGCCGCCAACAGCGGGCGGAGGAGCAGGCCCGGAAGCGGGAGGCCCAGCGGATTCGCCAGCAGGAAAAGGAACGCCGCCGGGCGGAGCGGGCCGCCAAGCGGGAAGAGCCGGAGATTGTCTATCCCTCTCCGGCGGAGGCCTGCGCCGCCTATTCCAAGGTGGGCACCCTGCGCATCCGGCTGATGCTGTCGGCTGTCCTGTTCCTTGCCTCGGCGGGCATCCTGGTCCTGACGCAGTTTCCCGTGGGGAACCTGGATCTGACCGGCCATCTGCGGGCCTTTTCCATCGCCATGCTGGCCCTGCTGCTGGTCCAGAGCCTCCTGTCGGCGGAGGTGTTCGTCCGGGGCGTCTATCAGGCGCTGAAACTGCGGTTTGATCTCATGACCCTTTTGAGCCTGACGGCGGCGATCTGCGCGGCGGATTCGTTCTTCGCCATCGCCCAGGGCCGTGCACCGTTCTGCACCGCGCCGTCGCTGGCCCTGCTGCTGGCCCTGTGGAGCGTTAACCTGGAGAAAAAGGCCAAGCGGCGGACGCTGAAGACGGTCCTGTCCATGGACGCCCCTGTGGCGGCGGTCAAGGAGGAAAAGGCCTGGCACGGCCTGGACTGCATCTTCCGCCAGGAGGGAAATCTGGACGATTTCACCGCCATGCTGGAGACGCCCGACGCGGCCCAGAAGGTCATGCGGGTCTATGCGCCCGTGGCGGCCCTGCTGACGGCGGCCCTGGCGGCCTTCGCGTCCTTCCGCAGCGGCAGCAGCTTCCTGTGGGCCTGGTCCGCCCTGCTGACAGCGGCGCTGCCTGCCGGGGGCTTCCTGGCCTGCTACCGGCCCTTCGCCATTCTGGCCCAGCGGCTCCACCGGTCCGGCGCGGCCATCTGCGGCTGGCGGGGCGCGAAGATCCTCAGCGGCGAGGGCGGCATCGTCATCCAGGACAACGACCTGTTCCCCAAGGCCAATATCTCCATGAACGGCATGAAGATGTATTCCGATATGCCCATCCGTCAGGTGGTCGGCTATGCCACCGCCGTGGTCCAGGCCGCCGGGAGCGGTTTGCTGCCCCTCTTTGAGGAACTGATGAAAAATGAGAACGGCCGCCGCTACACCGCCGATTCCTTCCGCCAGTATGAGGGCGGCGGCCTGGGCGCGGAGATCCGGGGCGACGTGGTGCTGCTGGGCAGCCTGCCCTTCATGCGGCTCATGGGCGTCCATGTACCGGAGGGGACCAAGGTCCTGTCGGCGGTGTATATCTCCGTCAATAAGGAACTGACCGGCGTGTTCGCATTGACCTACGCGCCCTCCGCCGCCGCCAAAAGCGGCCTGCAGAGCGTGGTCCACAGCCCCGGCCTGACGCCGATCCTGGCCACCCGGGATTTTATGATTACCCCCGCCTTGGTGAAAAAGCGGTATAAAATCTCCACGGACCGGCTGGAATTCCCGGTGGTGGCGGAGCGGGCCCGGCTGTCCGCGCCGGAGGCCGGAAGCCACGGCCGTCAGGGCGCTTTGATGGCCCGGGGCAGCTTTGCCAGCTTTGCCGCCGCCGTCACCAGCGGCCGCCAGCTGAGAAGAACGGTCCGTTCCGCCGCGGTGGTTTCCCTCCTGTCCGGCATTCTGGGCATGGGCCTTCTGTGCATCCTGACCTACCTGGACGCCACGGAGGCGGCTTCCGCTCTGAATTTGCTGCTCTATCAGCTCCTCTGGCAGATTCCAACCCTGATGATTACGGGCCTGATCGGGAAATCTTGACTAAATTTCTTGGGTTAATTTCTCCAAACATCACAAAATTTTGTTCAAAAAATCAGAAACTCCAGAATAGAATTGCAATCGTTTTGGGGATGAAGTATAATCTAAATATTGGGCAGTATTTTACTGCGGCGGGACTGCGTATCGGACCGGCGGCCCGCGGAAAGGAGAACATTCGTTATGAGCTACACTGCTAAGGACATTCGTAATATTGCGCTGCTGGGACATGGCGGAGACGGCAAAACCATGCTGGCAGAGGATATGCTGTTTATGACCCACGGTTCTGACCGTCTGGGCAACATCGCCGACGGCAATACCGTTTCTGACTTCGATCCGGAAGAGATCAAGCGGCAGTATTCCATCTCCACCTCTCTCATTCCCGTGGAATTTGAGGGCTGCAAGATCAACCTGCTGGACAACCCCGGCTTCTTCGACTTTGCCGGTGAAATCGTTCAGTCTCTCCGTGTGGCTGACGCCGGTTTGATCGTTCTGTCCGCCAAGAGCGGCATCGCCGTGGGCACCGAAAAGGCCTGGAAGTCCCTGAAGGATTCCGGTATGCCCACCATGTTCTACGTCTCCAAGATGGACGAAGAGCACGCCAACTATTATAAGGTCGTGGACGACATGCGCGCCGCCTTCGGCAACACCGTCGTGCCGCTGCAGTTCCCCATGATGCAGGGCGAGAAGTGCATTGGCCTGGTGGACCTGCTGAGCAAGACCGCCCGGGATACCAAGGGCAACGACTGCCCCCTGACGCCCGAGGCCGAGGAGCGCTGCGAAGAGTACCTGATGGAACTCTCCGAGCAGGTGGCCGAGACCAGCGAAGAGCTCATGGAGAAGTTCTTCATGGAAGAGCCCTTCACTGAGGAAGAGCTGATTCAGGGTATCAAGGACGGCATGATGCAGCGGTCCATCACCCCCGTGTTCTGCGGCAGCGCCCTGGCCGGCTACGGCAGCAAGCGCGTCATGGAGTACATCGTCAAGTTCTGCCCCAACCCCCTGGAGGGCCTGCCCCTCAAGACCGAGGACGGCGGCGAGTGGAAGCTGGATCCCAACGGCAGCCCCATGGCCTTTGTCTACAAGACCATCTCCGACCAGTTCGGCAAGAACTCCTTCTTTAAAGTCATCTCCGGCGACATCACCGAGGGCCTGGCTGTGGTCAACGCCCGCACCGGCAGTGCCGAAAAGCTGGGCAACCTCTTCTTCCCCAAGGGCAAGAACCTGACCAAGGCCAGCAAGATTCCCTGCGGCGACATCGGCGTCGTCACCAAGCTGGGCTCCGTGAAGACCGGCGATACCCTGGGCCTGGCTGGAAAGACCACCGCCATCAAGGGTATGGATTATGCCGAGCCCTGCTACACCATGGCCATCTACGCCAAGGTCAAGGGCCAGGAAGACAAGATCGCCGCCGGCCTCACCAAGCTCAACGAGGAAGACGCCTCCTTCACCTATGGCAACGATCCCGAGACCAAGGAAATGATCATCTCCGGCGTGGGTGACATCCATCTGGGCGTCATCTGCTCCAAGCTGCTGAGCAAGTTCAAGGTCGAGGCCGAGCTGCGGCCCGCCAAGATCGCCTACCGCGAGACCATCAAGAAAAAGGTCGAGGTCCACGGCCGTCACAAGAAGCAGTCCGGCGGCCACGGCCAGTTCGGCGACGTGTACATCCGCTTTGAGCCCCAGTCCGAGACCGAGGATATGATCTTTGCCGACGAGACCGTCGGCGGCTGCGTGCCCAAGAACTTCATCCCCTCCGTTGAAAAGGGCCTGCGCAACTGCATCACCAAGGGCGTCCTGGCCGGATATCCCCTGGTGTTCCTGAAGGCCACCCTGTACTTCGGCTCCTACCATCCCGTCGACTCCTCCGATATGGCGTTCCAGACCGCCGCCGCCGTGGCCTACAAGGAAGGCATTCCCACGGCCGCCCCGACCCTGCTGGAGCCCATCGGCGAGCTGAAGGTCTACATCCCCGACTCCAACCTGGGCGACATCATCGGCGACCTGAACAAGCGCCGCGGCCGTGTCATGGGCATGAACCCCACCGGCGACGGCCAGCAGGTGGTCGACGCGGAAGTGCCCATCGGCGAAATGTCCTCCTACGCCATCGACCTGCGGTCCATGACCCAGGGCCGCGGCTCCTACAGCCTGAAATTCGTCCGCTACGAGGAAGCCCCGCAGATGAACCAGGCCAAGATCATCGAGGAAGCCAAGAAGGCCGAGGAAGAATAATTCCAACCTGCAAAATGAGAGCGTGGAACACCACGCTCTCATTTTTTCACCAAATCAGGTGCATCATCCGTCCCTGCGGTGGTGGTCGGGACCCTGACTGGCGGCTGATAGCCGCCCCTACAGTCACGCCTGAAACATGGGCCTTAGGGGCGGCTATCAGCCGTCCGCATGGAGGCGCATCAACCATCCGCAGGGGGAAAAACGGGAAACCTTGGGTGTGCCGCATCGTTCCTGTTCAAAAGATGTCAAGTTTTCCCCCTTGACATCTATGCGCTTTTATCGTATAATGAGTAAGCTGTCAAGTTCAAAACCTTGAAAGGCGGGGGAGTTATGAAGCACAGCGCCTTGGAAATGACCCTGCTGCTTGACTATTACGGCGATTTGCTGACGGAGAAGCAGAAAACCTGCTTCGACCTCTACTATAATCAGGACCTGTCTCTGGGCGAGATTGCCGAGGAGGCAGGGATTTCCCGGCAGGGCGTCCATGACTCCCTGGCAAGGGCGGAGGCGGCGCTCCTGGATATGGAGAAGAAGACCGGCTGCGTGGCCCGGGCCAGACGGCAGCAGCAGGCCCTGCAAACCATCTGCCAGGCAGCCGAGGCCCTTTTGGAGCCGCCGGCGGCATGAAGGAGTAGCCTATGGCATTCGAGGGCCTGACTGAAAAAATTTCCGCCACATTCAAAAAGCTCCGCGGCAAGGGCCGCCTGTCGGAGGCCGACGTCAAGGCCGCCATGCGGGAGATCCGTCTGGCCTTGCTGGAGGCTGACGTCAGCTACAAGGTGGTCAAGGATTTCATCAACAAGGTGTCCGCCCGGGCGGTGGGAACCGACGTGCTGGAGAGCCTGACCCCGGCCCAGATGATCGTCAAGATCGTCAACGAAGAGCTGACCGCCCTTATGGGCAGTGAAAATCAGAAGCTGCGCCTGGCATCCCAGCCGCCGACCATCGTCATGCTGGTGGGCCTCCAGGGCGCGGGTAAAACCACCAACGGCGCCAAGCTGGCCGGGCTCTACAAAAAGCAGGGCAGGCGGCCGCTCCTGGTGGCCTGCGACATCTACCGCCCCGCCGCCATCAAGCAGCTGCAGGTGGTCGGCGAAAAGCTGGACATTCCCGTGTTCGAGATGGGCCAGACCAATCCCGTGGACATTGCCAAGGCCGCCGTGGCCCACGCCATCCGCCACGGCAACGACATGGTGTTCCTGGACACCGCCGGACGGCTCCATGTGGACGAGCAGTTGATGGACGAATTGAAAGCCATCAAGGCTGCGGTCAAGCCCCATGAGATCCTGCTGGTGGTGGACGCCATGACCGGTCAGGACGCGGTCAACGCGGCCCAGACCTTCAACGAGTGGCTGGACATCGACGGCGTCATGCTCTCCAAGCTGGACGGCGACGCCAGAGGCGGCGCGGCCTTGTCCGTCAAAGCCGTCACCGGCAAGCCCATCAAGTTCATCGGCATGGGCGAAAAGCTGGACCAGATCGAGCCCTTCCATCCCGGCCGCATGGCCTCCCGGATTTTGGGCATGGGCGACGTGCTGACCCTCATTGAAAAGGCCGAGCAGGCCTTCGACCAGAAAAAGGCCGCCGAGCTGGAGCAAAAGCTCCGCAGCAATAAATTCACCCTGGCAGATTTCTACGACCAGCTGATTCAGCTGAAAAACATGGGCAACTTGCAGGACGTTCTGGGCATGATGCCCGGCGTCAACGCCGGGGCGCTGAAAAATGCCACGGTGGACGAAAAAGCCCTGGGGCACATTGAGGCCATCATTCTGTCCATGACCCCCTATGAGCGGGAAAATCCCAACTGCCTCAACCACAGCCGCAAGCGGCGCATCGCTGCCGGTTCCGGCACCAAGGTGGAAGAGATCAACCGGCTCCTGAAGCAGTTCGACGCCATGAACGCCATGATCAAGCAGTTCTCCGGTCCCGGTGCGTCGAAGAAGATGAAACGCCTGCAGAAGATGGGCGGCTTCCCCGGGATGCCGGGTATGTAAACAAGTTCGTTTCGTGGATACCACGACGAGATAGAAAGACCGAAGATTATTTGGAGGTGAACCCACTATGGTAAAGATCAGACTGAGAAGAATGGGTGCAAAGAAGAACCCTTACTACAGAATCGTTGTCGCTGACTCCCGCAGCCCCCGTGACGGCCGCTGCATCGAGGAAATCGGCACCTACGATCCCCTGACCAACCCCGCCACTGTTTCTGTGGATGTGGAGAAGGCCCAGACCTGGATCAAGAACGGCGCCCAGCCCACGGACACCGTGAAAGCGCTTCTGAAGAAGGCGAACGTGCTGTAAGTCTTACGAAGGAGTGAGACCATGAAGGAACTTTTGCTGTATATGGCAAAAAACTTGGTCGACGATCCCAACGCTGTGACGGTCACGGAGATCCCCGGTGAAACCACCGTGCTGGAGCTGCGGGTGGCCCCCGAGGATATGGGAAAGGTCATCGGCCGTCAGGGCCGCATTGCAAAGGAGATCCGCACCATCATCAAGTCTGTCGCCCAGCGCGACGGCCAGAAGGTCTCTGTGGAAATCGTTGACTGACAAAGAAATGCGCTGCCAGGCAGCGCATTTCTTCGTCATGGAGAATCGAGCGGGACATCGCATTTGCGCAGTTCGGGAAGGCTGTAGGGGCGACCCTTGCGGTCGCCCGTTTTGCGTACTACCGGGCGACCGCAAGGGTCGCCCCTACGAATTACGTTCAAACGGGAGTGGTTTGGTGGAAAACTATTTCGAGCCCATGATGGAGAAACGGGATGTGAACGCCATCAGCGCCCTGGGCCTGGCACATTTGGGGGACGGCGTGTTCGAGCTGCTGGTCCGGACCTGGCTCTGCACCCACGGCGGCGAGATGGTCAAGCATCTCCACCGGGCCACGGTGTCTTATGTCTCCGCCCCGGCCCAGGCGGCCCGCATGGAGCGGATGCTGCCGCTTTTGACCGAGGAAGAGCAGGCCATGTACCGCCGCGGCCGCAACGCCCATGTCCACATGATCCCGAAAAACGCCAGCCATGAGCAGTATTCCAAGGCCACGGGGCTGGAGTGTCTCTTCGGCAGCCTGTATCTCCTGGGCCGCCGGGACCGAATCAATGAACTGTTTTGTTTGACAATGGAGGAGCCCCATGCCCTTTGACGCCATGTTTCTCTCCGCCGTCACGGCGGAGCTGCGGCCCGTCCTGGTGGGCGGCCGCATCGATAAGGTCCAGCAGCCGGCCCGGGATCTGGTGGTCCTGCAATTTCACGGGCTGGGCGGCAGCGGAAGGCTACTGCTGTCGGCTTCGC
>CAMEIU010000075.1 GCA_945918815.1 uncultured Clostridia bacterium | reverse complement strand
CGCGCATGGCGGTGTTGATGGCGTCGCACACCAGGTCGGTGTTCAGCGCCTCCAGAATGGTCTTGCCGATGAGGATCTCGGAAGCCATGGCGGCGGAGTGGGTCATGCCGGAGCAGCCGATGGTCTCCACCAGGGCCTCTTCGATGACGCCGTTCTTCACGTTCAGGGTCAGCTTGCAGGCGCCCTGCTGCGGTGCGCACCAGCCGATACCATGGGTGAAACCGGAAATATCGCTGATTTCCTTCGCCTGGACCCACTTGCCCTCTTCGGGAATGGGAGCCGGGCCGTGATATGCGCCCTTGGCGACGGGACACATATGCTGAACTTCGGTAGAATAGATCATTATGACTTCTTCCTTTCCAAAAATGTACCAAATGAACACTGGGTTGACCGATGTTTCATGTGATGACGTTTCCTGTATTTTGAAGTCCTGAGGCCACAAAATACAATTTTATTATACTGATTGCAGCCACATAAGTCAAGGCGCAAGGTTATTTGGTGCCGAAAATCCGGTCGCCGGCGTCGCCCAGGCCGGGGACAATATAGGCGTTCTCATTGAGATGGTCGTCCACGGCAGCCACGAAAATGTCCACATCGGGATGGTCCCGCTGGACCTTTTCAATGCCCTCGGGGGCGGCGATGATGTTCATCAAGGTGATGTTCCGGCAGCCGTACTCCTTGATAAAGGTGATGGCGTCGGAGGCGGAGCCGCCGGTGGCCAGCATGGGATCCACCACAAACACCTGGCGCTCGGAGATATCCGGCGGCATCTTGCAGTAATACTTCACCGGCTCATGGGTCTCCGGGTCACGGTAGAGGCCGATGTGGCCCACCTTGGCCGAGGGCACCAGGTCGATGATGGTATCCACCATGCCGAGACCGGCGCGGAGGATGGGAACGATGGCCAGCTTCTTGCCTGCCAGGACCCGGACCTTGGCGGTGTCGATGGGGGTCTCCACCTCCCGCTCCTCGGTGGGCAGGTTCCGGGTGGCTTCGTAGCACATCAATGCGGCGATCTCGCCGACGATCTCCCGGAATTCCTTGACGCCGGTGTTCTTGTCCCGCAGAATGGACAGCTTATGCTGCAGCAGCGGATGATCCAAAATGTGTAATGTTCCCATACTGATGACCTCTCAATCTTTTAAATTCAGTTTTTGATTCCGTTCCCGCTCCGCCTGGCTGAGGCGAAGATAATTCGGCGTCAATCCTGCGCCGGAGGGGGCCTCTCCCCTTTGGGCCTGTTCCCAGGCCAGCAGCGCGACCCCGGCGGCCCGCTGCATCCGAAGATGCTCCGGCAGGAGAATCCGGCTGTTCCCGGAAAAGCCCAGTATATTATAGCACAGCTCCGCCCCATCTCCAACAAAAAAGATGGTTTTTTCTAAATTTTTCAAGTGTCCGCCCAGTTCCTCGATGGAAATGGCGCAATCTTCCAGGAGCCTTGTCATTTGGCCGTTCTCCACCCGGAACAGAGCGGTGTAGACCTGACTGCGGCGGGCATCCATGGCGGCGCAGATGACGCCGTCGGCCACGGCAACGCCTTTTGCCATGGCCTCCAGGGTGGAGACGCCGTAGCAGGGAAGCGTCCTACCCCAGGCGAAGCCCTTGGCGGCGGCCACGCCGATGCGGACGCCGGTGAAGCTGCCGGGCCCCGCGGCGCAGGCCACGGCGTCCACGTCCGTCACCTGACGGTCGCAGTTTTGCAGCAGGTCCTCGGCCATTTTCATCAGCGTCCGGCTGTGGGTCTGGCCGCTGTTCTGGGTGTACTCGCCCAGGAGCCTGCCGTCCTGGAGCAGGGCCACGCTGGCGGCCTTGGCAGAGGTCTCAAAGGCTAAGATCTGCATGACTTCCCTCTCCTTCTATGATGATCTCCCGGTCCCGGTCGCCGGTGCGGCGGATGGAGACCCGGACGGCGTCCTCCACGGCGTCGGCCACGTTCTCGCTCCACTCCACGGCGCAGACGCCGCCCCGGCTGAGATAGTCCTCCCAGCCGATGTCGAACACCTCCTCGGCGGAGCCGAGGCGGTACATATCAAAATGGAACAGCGGCATGGAGCCGGAGAGATATTCGTTGACGATGGTGTAAGTCGGGCTGGTGACCGGCTCCCGGACGTCGAGGCCACGGGCCAGGCCCCTGGTAAAGGCCGTCTTTCCGGCTCCCAGGTCGCCGAAATAGGCCACCACATCTCCCGGCTTCAATTGCTCCGCCAGCCGCTGGCCCAGGGCTTCGGTTTCCTCCGGGCTATGGGTTTCAAATCGCATGGAATTCCTCTTTTCTGAAAGGACCGTAACCGCAAGCAGCCGAAAGCCTTCTCCTTGAGGGGAAGGTGGCCCGGCGAAGCCGGGTCGGATGAGGTGGAAAAGGTTACGAATTCGCCGGAAGCTCCTGCTAAACGCAACATCTCCCCGCACACCTCATCAGTCTCGCTTCGCTCGACAGCTTCTCCTCATGGAGAAGCCTTTGGTGCATACGTCTCCTACAGGTTTCTCCGCTTATCTTACCATATCTCTCTTGTATTTGCAAAACCATCTTTTCATTTACTTTTCCCTGATTCTCTGGTAAAATAAAAGGTACTTTTCTAGGAGGTGCGCCATTGAGAGAAATAGGCCGCGCCATTGGCGATTTTATCAAAAAAGCGGATATGTTTCTGCTGCTGCTCTGCACCCTGACCACCATCTTCGGCATCGTGGCCGTCTCCAGCGCCACCAACTATGACGGCAACACCAGCTATATCATGATCCAATCCGTGGCGTTGGGGCTGGGTATTTTCATCTATGTCATTCTGACCCTCATCGACGTGGACATCATCGCCGAGCGGCGGGAGCTGCTTTTGATTTTCTGCGCCCTGTTCATCGGCTGCCTGTACTTCTGGGGCATTGACGGCGGCACCGGCAACAAGAGCTGGCTGGACGTTCCTCTGCTGCCAATGAACCTGCAGCCGGCGGAAATCTGCAAAATCTTCTTCATCATCATTCTGGCCAAAAGCATGAGCGTGTCCCAGAACCACCTGTCCTCTCCCCTGAACGTGATCAAGATGGCGGTCATCACTTTGTTCTTCTTCGGCCTCATCATCTATGTGTCCTCGGACCTGGGCGTGGCATTGACGTACATCTTTATCTTCATCGTCATGGCCTTTGTGGGCGGCGTCAACGTGATCTGGTTCCTGGCGGCCCTGGGCACGGCGGGCGTGACCATTCCAGTGATCTGGCCCATGCTGAGAACCTACCAGCAGAACCGGATTCTGGTGCTGTTCGATCCCAGCCTGGACCCGGACACCTACTGGCAAACAAAAATGTCCCTGCGCTACATCCAGAACGGCGGCGTCTCCGGTCAGGGCCTCTACAACGGAACCCTGGTCCAGGCCGGCGGCATGGGTGCGCAGCACACGGATTTCATCTTTGCCTCCATCGCCGAGGAGCTGGGCATGCTGGGCTGCGTGGTGGTCCTGCTGCTGCTGACGGCCATCGTGGTCCGGTGCGTCTATGTGGGCGTCAAGTCCGGCAACTATATGAACCGCATCATCTGCATCGGCATTGCCGGTATGCTGCTGTTCCAGATTCTCGTCAACGTGGGCATGTGCCTGGGCGTGCTGCCGGTCATCGGCCTGACCCTGCCCTTTATCAGCTACGGCGGTTCGTCCATCGTCACCATGTTCATGGCCATGGGCGTGGTCTCCGGCATCCACATGCGCCCCGCCCCCGACGCCAGCGCCAGGTACATCCGGCCGAGGCAGGCAGCGATCTAGAATGAATCATGAACAATGAATGATGAATAATTGAGGTATTTTCCTTCGGAAAATGATTGAAATCGTCCCCGAAGGGGACACCTCAATTATTCATTTTTCATCATTCATCATTCATGATTCATTGCGTGTTCTCCGCACCACTTTTTTGGTATAAGATTCTAATTTCAGTAAACACTACCTCCGAACCCATTCCGCGGGAAACGCGGGATCAAAGGAGGAAGCTATTTTGAACAAGGTAACACATACCGTCGTTCTGGCGGTAACGCTGGCGTCTTTGCTGCTGCTGTGTCTCGTTCCGGCGGCGGCCCAGGAGGTCACGGTGGATTCCACCGCGCTGTTCTGTTTCTCCGCGGAGGATTTCACCGCTCTGGCCGAGGACGACGGCGTCTTTATTCTCTCTGTTCCCAATCCCTCTGTGGCCACGGTGCGATACGGCAGCCGGGCCATCCGCGCCGGGGACGCCCTGCCCAAAGAAGCCCTGGGCCAGCTGACGCTGGATACCCATTGTCAGACCAAGCAGGATGTTTCCATCTCCTACTACACCGTGTCAGACGGCAATGTAACGGCGGCCAAGGAGCTGAAGCTCTCCATCCTGCCCGCCAAGAATGAACCGCCCACGGCCCAGAACGGCAAGCTGGAAACCTACAAGAACATCGCCAACACCGGCACCCTCCAGGCCAGCGACCCGGAGGGGCGGCCTCTGACCTACAATCTGGTGAAGGAGCCCAAGCGGGGCACCGTGGAGATTCACGAGGACGGCACCTTCACCTACACCCCCAACGAGAATAAGGTGGGCAAGGACAGCTTCACCTTCACGGTGACCGACGACGCGGGCAACACCTCGGAGCCTGCCACCATCTCCATCCAGATTCTCAAGCCCACGGACAAGGCGGCTTACGCCGACATGGCCGGTGACCCTAACGCCTTTGAGGCCATGTGGATGAAGGAAGAAGGCCTGTACACCGGGGCCATGATCGGCGGCAACCTGTGCTTCGGGCCGGAGGAACCGGTGACCCGCGGCGACTTCCTGGTCATGGTCATGAAGCTGGTGGGCGCCGGGGCCGACGAAGCCCAGATGACCTCCGGCTTCGCCGACGAGGCGGAGACGCCGGTGTGGATGCAGCCCTATATCGTCTCCGCCCTGAGCAACGGCATGATCACCGGCGTCAGCTCTGACGAGGGCGTGGTGTTCCGGCCCGCAGCCGAACTAACCAAGGCGGAGGCCATGGTCATGCTGCAAAACATTTTGCAGCTCCCCGGCACGTCTGCCAAGACCGTCTTCGCAGAGGAGACGGAAAGCGCCCTGCCCGCCTGGGCAGAGGACGCCGCCGCAGCCCTCTCCGCCGCCGGAATCGGGATCGACACGGTCCACGCTTCAGACCCCATCACCCGCCGCGAGGTGGCCAAGATGCTCTATGAGGTCCAGTCTCTGCTGGGAGAAGAGGTCCTCTCCACATTTTATTGGGTGCAGTAACACAGAACCCCCGGATGCGTTTTTCCGCGCATCCGGGGGTTTTGCACGCAGCCTGGCGCCCCAAGCGGGCGGCTGATAGCCGCCCCTACGACCGCATCCTTGGCTGTTCGGGCGTCAATCGTATACCAGATACCAGGCTCTGATCAGGGGGCCGCTGGCGGCAAAGCAGACTTCCTGACCGGGCTGCCAGATCAGGAGGTCAGAATTGAAATAGCCGTCCCATTCGAAGAAGAGGTACAACCACACCTCCTCCCCCAGCATCTCCACGCGCCAGACCGGGTTATATTCGAGAACCTCCGGCGCGGTTTGGAGGCAGGCGGCGAAGGCTTCCAGGATCGCCGCGCCTTCCCTGCTCCACCAGTCTTCATCCACGGTCGCACCCAGCCAGGGTTCGATCTGGGACGGGTCCACCAGCCATTCCGCACCGCCCTGGGGCAGGACACGGACCGCGCCGTCCATATCCCGGACCTCCATCCGGTCTTCCTGATTGACATAAAACAGGAGCAATTGGTCCGGCTCCCGTTCCAAAATCCACACGGTATCGGTCATCCAATCGTCCAGGTCCGGCAGGCGTTCCGCCAGGCGGTCCAGTTCTTCCTCCGTCCATTCCGCCACGGTGAAGGCGGTGCGCAGGCGGGCTTGCAGCCTTTCCGGCTGGGTCCTGCTCAATTGGCTTGTGTCAAGCCGCTGGAAGCAGAAGGAATACGGGTCTTGCCCCGGAAGCGTCGCCGTCAGAGTCGCCCGCTGGATGCCGTCCAGCTCCAGCACATAGGTCTGCCCCGGCTCCCAGCGGCCCAACGGCGGCCGGAACTGCGGAAAAGAAACCCCTCCGCCGTTGTACCGCTCCGCCCCGATGGCGATTTCCCACTGGGCCGCCTCCGCCGGAATGATGATAAAAGCCCGGTCCACCTCCAGAAGGACATTGTCCAGCAGCGTCTGCACGGCCCCGCAGGAAGCCTCCTTCCAATTCTCATTCAGCAATCGCCAGGCGTAGTACCGGGGCGTCACCAGGCCCGTGTCCGGGTCGTAGATCAGGGCCTCGGTCTCCGTGGGCGCAATACCGCCGTCCTCCGTCCGAAGGGGCAGAACGATCTGGCCCAGGCCGTCGGTCTCCAAGGGTGTCTCCGCCCGGACCCACTGTGCCGCGCCCCATTGGTCCGCCTGGGCTGCAAAGGCCGCCCGGACCGCTTCGTTCTCCGGGACCGCCGCGCCGAAACGCTCCGCCTGTTCCAGGATGTGGGTCTTTTCATACGTCGCCGGTTGGAGCCGCAGGGTGACGGGCAGCTCGTCGGAGAAGGCCGCCGTCAGGGTCATGTTCCGCAGGCCGTCCAAAGGAAAGGCATAGGTCTCCCCGTCCTGCCAGCCGCCACGGGGCGCGAGCAGTTCCACGTTCTCCACGGTCCCGTCGGCCAGAACCCGCTGGCCGCAAATGGTGAGATGCCACGGCTCCTGATCCGCTTCCGTTTCAAAGGCCGGAAGAGTCAGCAGGACCTGTTCCTCGCTGACCTGAATTTGATTCATCAGAACCCGCAGGCGCTCCCGGCTGCGAGTGGAATGGAGCTCTCCGAACCAGTGGGGATTGGCCGTCAGACCGTTTTCCAGCAGGAAGCTGTCAGCCAGCCAAAGGGCCTGGGCAGTCGTTTGGGCAAAGAGGGAACGCTCCTGCGGGTCGTCCAGGTCAAACTGCACGTCGGTCGGCTCCC
Source organism: uncultured Clostridia bacterium (assembly GCA_945918815.1). Taxonomy (GTDB): domain Bacteria; phylum Bacillota; class Clostridia; order Oscillospirales; family Oscillospiraceae; genus Avoscillospira. The sequence goes on along the minus strand of CAMEIU010000075.1, from coordinate 3,035 downwards.
AGAGGAAGTAAACATACCGGCTGTCCCGGCCGATCTCCAGGCCGCTGGCGCCGGAAGCCGAAACGGCCCAATCCGGGCAGGACGCCGAAGCCATGTCTTCCCGGTTTCTCCGGTACAGATAGGCCACCTGACCTGCGTCTTCCAGCCTGGAAGGAATCCGGCAGCCGAACAGGGCCTCGCCTTGGTAGCCCGCGGCCCAGTCCGCCTCCGCAGAGAAGAAGTAATCATCTTCTGTCCCTGACACAGTCCAGCGCATCGACCCATGCTCCAGAACGCAGAGGTCCGTCTCCCCAGCGAAGTCCTTTTGGACCCGCCCGGCATAGAAACGGGGCGGTAAAACTCTGTAGGGGACGCATATATGCGTCCCGCATACAGGTGGCTGCGTCCCAGAACCGGCTGCCGAACGGCGCGTCGGGTCGCCGCGCCCTACATTGGCGGTACAACATATCTACAAATCCCATTTTTCCGGGCTATCGGGAAGGGACAGAGAAACCCCGTGCCGGGTGGGCACGGGGTTTTATGCGTTATTCTTCCGCCTTGGGCTCTTCGGGCTTGGGTTCCTCGGGCTCGTCGCAGACAACGACTTCGATTTCGGGGGCGGCTTCCTCGGCGGGGGCTTCCTCCACGGGAGCTTCTTCGGCGGGAACTTCTTCGACGGCTTCCTGGTCCTCTTCCACAACCTGCTCAGCCTTCAGCTCGTCGATGTAGTCTCTCAAATCGGCGATGGTCTGCTTGGATTCGTCGATCTTCTGGCACCAGGGCAGATACTCGGCGCTGTCCATTTCCTCGCCGACCACATAATCCCGGTAGTAGAGCTTTCCAAGCTCCGTCTGGGCCTTTTTGATCTTATCTTCCTCCTGATAGATGGAGAGGTTCGCTTTGGCAATTTCGGCGAGCTTCTTGGTCTTCTTGGCGGCCGCCTGCGCCGCTTCCGTCGCCTTTTCGCGGATGCTGTCAATGCTGTCCATAAATGCCATGGGTCAAGACTCCTTTCCGTCAATTCACGGTTTGTGGATTATATTATAGCACAATTCTGCGGAAACACAATCTTTTTCACCAAATTCTAATCTTCTTTGTCCGCTTCCGCCGTTTTCCGGTTTACATAAAGCTGTTCCGGCTGGGGCTTTCTGCGGATGCGGACAAAGGCGATCAAAGCCACGGCCGCGACGCAGGACACAACGGCCAGAAGCTGGCTGACCCGGATACCGGTGCCGAAGAGGTACAGGCTGTCGGTCCTGAGGCCCTCGATCCAGGCGCGGCCCAGGCCGTACCAGGCCACATAGAGGCAGAAGACCTCGCCGTCGAACTTCCGGCGCTTGGAGTAGAAGTGCAGCAGTACGAAGCCCACCAGATTCCAGACCGACTCATAGAGGAACGTGGGATGGTAGTAGATCACCTGGCCCGCCGCGTTTTCCAGGCCCATTTTCAGGAAGGAATTGGTGACAGAGCCGTGGGCCTCCCGGTTGATGAAGTTGCCCCAGCGGCCGATCAGCTGGCCGATGAGCAGGCCCAGGCCGCCGATGTCCAGCATGGGCCCCGCCGGGAGCTTTTTGCATTTACAGAACAGTACCACCGAAACCGCCGCGCCGATGACGCCGCCGTAGATGGCAAGACCGCCCTCCCAGATATACAATATGGAGACGGGGTTGTCCCGGTACAGGTCCCAGTAGAAGATGCAATAGTACAATCTGGCGCAGATGATGGCCACGGGGACCGTGATGAACAGCATATCGAGAATGTTGTCCTCGGTCAGGCCGAACTGGCCGCACCGGACCAGGGCGTAGGCCACGGCCAGAATGAAGCCCGCGGCGATGATGATGCCGTACCAATAGATGTCCTTGCCGAAGACCGTGAAGGCTACCCGGCTGGGGTTCACGGAGATATCCAGATTGGGAAATGTGATGACGCTGGAAAGCATATATATAATTCCTCCTAATGGCTACCGGCTGTTATAAGCATATGAATTATTATGACAGGATCCCATCCCGCACTGCCATTGTTTTGAAAACAGGTCGCCCGGCTGCATACTCGGGCGGCCACACGGGGCCGCCCTACGGGATGCACCCAAATGCGGGCGGCTGATAGCCGCCCCTACGTCCTTTTTCGCAGCATTGACACGGAAGGAACAATTTCTTCAGCCGTGGGGCCGGATGACGGACAGGGCTGCTCTTGGCTCCACAACCGTCCGGCTTAAGAACGCCGCCACCTGGTCCTCGGTCACGGACTGGAAAATGACCGGGAAGTCGAAGTAGTCCACGCCCTCAAAGTGGTAGGCGCACATGCGGTAGCAGATGCTGTCAAAGCTGTCCAGGTCCCGCATTCTCCGGCCCAGGGCCGATTTTTTCAGACGCCGGAACAGGGCCGTGTCCACGCCGTCCCGGCGGATGCGCTCCGCTTCCTTCAAGATGGACTCATAGACCCGCTCCGGTTCCTCGCTGTCGCCGCTGGCGGTCAGCATGGCCGCGCCCTTCATGCCGTCGTACCCGGCGGAGAAGTCGGCGTCGATGAGGTTCTTCGTATAAAGCTCCGTATACAATGGAGAAGATTCCCCCACGAGAATTTCCGCGGCCAGATCGCCGATGACCTCCTGGGCCATGGAATCCGGGCCAAAGGCCGCCGGTTCCGTCTTGAAGCCCAGGGTAAAGGTGGGCATGGAGACCTCCATCTTCCGCTCCACGCGGGGACGTACCGGCTCCATGGCCTCCTGGGGACCGTAGTCCCTTTGGACAGCCTCCGCACGGTCCGCAGGCAGGGTCCGCTCCGCCAGGTCCAATACCATCTGCGGGTCCACGTCTCCCACCACGCAGAGCATCATGTTGGACGGCGTATAAAAGGCCCCATAGCAGTCGTAGAGGGTCTGGGCGGAGATGTCCTGAATGCTCTCCACGGTGCCCGCAATGGCGTAGCGCATGGGATGGTGGGCGTAGGCCGCCTCGAACATGGCCTCGTAGACGCAGGAGCCGGCGCTGTCCTCATACATGCGGATCTCCTGGGCGATGATGCCCCGCTCCTTCTCCACGCTCTCCTGGGTGAAA
>CAMEIU010000074.1 GCA_945918815.1 uncultured Clostridia bacterium | reverse complement strand
TCGGCCATCTGTTGAATGCCCCGGCGGAACTTGTCGATCTCGCCGCGGGCGATGGTGAAGCCCGCCGCCAGCTCATGGCCGCCGTAGCTCTCCAGCAGAGGCGACAGTTGCTCCAAAGAGGCAAACAGGTTGAAGCCGCCGTAGGACCGGGAGGACGCCTTGCCCCGGTCGCCATCGAGACAGATGAGGTAGGCCGGGCAGCCGTATTCCTCCGCCAGGCGGGAGGCCACGATGCCCACCACGCCCTGGTGCCAGTGTTCCCCGGCCAGGACAATGGCGCTGCGGGCGCCGCTGCCGGAGAGCATCTGAACCGTCTCCCGGTAGATCTCCGCCTCCACCTCCTGCCGCTGCCGGTTCAGCTGGCACAGCTGCCGGGCCAGCTCCTGGGCGCGGTCCGGGTCCTGGGTCAGGAACAATTCCGTCGCCAGTTCCACCTGGCCCATACGCCCGGCGGCGTTGATTCTGGGGGCCAGGGTATAGCCGATGACGCTGGCGCTGATGCTCTTGCGGTCGCAGCCGCACTCGTTCATCAGGGCCGCCACGCCGGGCCTGGGGTCCCGCCGCAGGGTCCGAAGGCCCCGGGCCACGAAGGTCCGGTTCTCTCCAATCAGGGGCATGACGTCGGCCACGGTGCCGAGGCACAGCAGGTCGCTGAACCGGTCCAGGATGGCCTCCTGACTGCCGATGATGGCGGCGGCCAGCTTGAAGGCCACGCCGACGCCTGCCAAATTCTGGTGGGGATAGGTGTGGTCCCGCCGGTGGGGATCCACGACAGCCACGGCCTCCGGCAGCTCCCGCTTGCACTCATGGTGGTCGGTGATGATCAGGTCCACGCCCTGCTCCCGGCAGTAGCGGGCCTCCTGATCGGCGGTGATGCCGCAGTCCACGGTGACGATTAGTGAAACGCCCTGGGCCTTGAGGGCGGCGATGGCCGGTTGGTTGAGGCCGTAGCCCTCCTCGATGCGGCCGGGAATATAGTAGCTGACGTGGCCGCCCTGGCTCCGAAGAAACTCGGTCAAAAGACAGGTGGCGGTGATGCCGTCCACGTCGTAGTCGCCGAAAACGGCGATGTGTTCTCCCCTTTGCAGGGCCAGCCGGAGGCGGCCCGCTGCCTTGTCCATATCCCGCATGGACGTGGGGTCCGCCAGGGGCTCCGTGGCGGAGAGGAACCGCCGGGCAGCCTGGGGCGTATCATAGCCGCGGCTGCACAGGACGCTGGCAGTCAAAGGCGAATATCCGGCGCGGCACAGAGCGTCCCTGGCCGCAGGTTCATAATGCGATACATTCCAAGTTCCGTACTTCACAATACATTCCATCCATTTGTCATGCCGGAGGAATGGACAATTGATAATGGTGTCGCTTCGCGACGGTTGAAAATGGGTCCCCCGCATTCAGCCTCTATCCTTGTGTGTCATTGCGAGCCAGTGCGCACACTGGCGTGGCAATCCGCTCTCCTGGCACAAACCGGTTTTCTGAAAACGCCCAAAAACCTGCTGCGTTTCAGGATGCGGATTGCCACGTCGCCTCGCTCCTCGCAATGACGCGGAAGTTTGGAAGGCTGCTAGGGGGCACGAGGATGCTCTGACAATTTCAATCGTCCGCGTCAGCGGACACCTTCCTTGTCCATTGTCAAATGTCCATTGCTTTCTTCTGGCATTTTTGTTTTTCTCTTTATTATAGCATCATTCTACTCAGACCACAATTAGAAAATCTTTATACCCGGCCATAAGTTTCGGGGCAAAATGACGGAAGCGGGAGAATTCCCCATGTTCAAACGGCGCCTTCTGTGTTAAAATGGTGAAAACAGCCGAATGGAGCGATGACATGAAATATTTGAAGCATCTGCCGGTACCGGGACTCTCCAACTGCCGGGACCTGGGCGGATATGCGGCCAAGGGCGGCGCGACCCGCTACGGCGTGTTTCTGCGCAGCGAGGCTCCCTGCCAGGTTCCGCCGGAGGGCATTCAATATCTGAGAGACTACGGCCTGACGGCCACCTTTGACCTGCGGAGCGCCCAGGAGATCGACTGGCGGCCCAGCGCCCTGCGGGAGGCCTTTACCTACCGGCCCATCTCCCTGTCCGGCGGCGCGGAGACCTTTGAAAAAAAGAATTTGCCCCAGGGAGAATTCTCCTGGGACAAGGTGTATATCAAGCGGGCCCGGGAACACCGGGACTGGATCCGGGCGGCCGTGACCGCATGCGTTGAGGCCGAGGGCTGCGTCCTCTACCACTGCACCACCGGCAAGGACCGGACCGGCATTCTGACCTGCTGCCTCCTGGGGGCCGTGGGCGTCAGCCGGGAGGACATCGCCGCCGACTACTGTCTGAGCCAGGTCTACCTCCAGGACATGTTTGCCCGGATGCGCGACGGCTCCCTGACCATCCGCCAGGGCCCCAGCAATCTTGAGGACTACGTCTTCCAGACGCCCTTCACCGCCATGATGAAGTTCTATGACTTCTTCACCGGGGAATTCGGCGGCGTAAGGAACTACCTGCTGGACGTGGGCGTCACCGAAGCCCAGCTGGCCCGGCTGGAAGGAAAGCTGGTGGAACCGGCCTAGGGACGCATGGCAGTCAATTTTCCTTGCTGCCTCCGACGGCTCTTCTGTCCAGGGTGAAGCCCTGGCCGCGGACTTCTTTGATTTGGGTGATGGTGAGGAAGGCCTCCGGGTCGATGGAGTGAATCAATTCCTTGGCGTCATACAACTTCCGCGGCGGGATGACACAGAGGACGCCCTCCTGCCGCTCCCCCGTGTAGCCGGTTTCGATCAGCAGCATGGTGACCCCAGCGCTCAGTTCCGTCAGAAGCCTCCGGCGGATTTCCTCATACCGGCTGGAGATGGCCAGAATTTGAATCTGGGACTGGCCCAGGAGCATAACCCGGTTCAGGACCAGGGTTTCCAGCACCAACAGGACAATGCCGTAGAGAATCTGCTCCGGGTTGGAGAAGAGGGCCTGGCCGCCCAGAATCAGAAAGTCCGTCAGATACACGAACACGGACACCGGCACATGGAGCCACTTGTGCAGGACCAGATTCACCACATCCACGCCGCCGGTGGACGCGCCCACCCGCAGCACCAGGCCCAGGGCGATGCCCACCAGGCCGCCGCTGAACAGCGCAGCCAGCAGCGTGTTCTCCGTCACGGCGTCGATGCCGGGAATCTGCTGAATCAGGCCCAGCAGCACAGGATAGAGCAGGGAGCTGCCCACGGTGGTCAGCACGAATTTTTTCCCCAATACAACATAGCCCAACACCAGGGCCATCAGGTTCAGGATCAGCACGAACACAGCCACGTCCACCGGCAGAAACCGGTTCAGCAGGATGCCGATGCCGGTCACACCGCCGGTGATGATTCCATGGGGAAGGATGAACGCGGCCACGGCCAGGGCCAGCAGCGCGTTTCCTACCAGGATGGAGACGCAGGTCCAAACCGCGTCTCCATAGCGTTTCCAGATGCGTTTCAAGCTTGTCCTCCTTTGTCTTCTCAAGGAAACGGGGCTGCCCCAAGACAGTTGGGGCAGCCCCGTTTGGTCATTTGATTACATGATCTTGCGGAACAGGGTCTTGAAGTCCTCGACGGAGGCTTCCTTGGGGTTGCCGGGAGCGCAGGCGTCGGCGGCGGCGGACTCTGCCAGGAACTGCAGGTCCTCTTCCTTCATGGCCTCCAGCTTGGTGGGGATACCCACGTCCACACTCAGCTGCCGGACGGCGTCGATGGCCGCCTTGCGGTAGGTGGGCTGGTCCATGCCGGCGGTATCCACGCCCATGGCCTCGGCGATGGCCTTGTACTTCTCGCCGGTGGCCTCCTGGTTGTACTCCATGACGATGGGCAGCATCATGGCGCAGGCCACGCCGTGGGGCGTGTCATAGACGGCGCCCAGGGTATGGGCCATGGAGTGGGCGATGCCCAGGCCCACGTTGGAGAAGGCCATGCCGGTGACGAACTGGCCCAGGGCCATGCCCTCGCGGCCTTCGGGCTCGTTGCGGACGGCGGCACGGAGGTTGGCAGAGATCAGCTTGATGGCCTCCAGGTTCAGGCAGTCAGCCAGCTCCCAGGCGGCCTTGGTGGTGTAACCTTCAATGGCGTGGGTCAGAGCGTCCATGCCGGTGGCGGCGGTCAGGCCCTTGGGCATGGTGGACATCATGTCGGGGTCCACCACGGCGATGTTGGGGATGTCGTTGGTGTCGACGCAGACGAACTTCCGCTTCTTCTGCACATCGGTGATGACGTAGTTGATGGTGGCTTCCGCCGCGGTACCGGCGGTGGTGGGCACGGCGATGGTGAAGACCGTGGGGTTCTTGGTGGGGGCCACGCCCTCCAGGCTGCGGACGTCGGCAAATTCCGGGTTGTTGATGATGATGCCGATGGCCTTGCCCGTATCCATGGAGGAACCGCCGCCGATGGTGATCATGTAGTCGGCGCCGGACTTCTTATAGGCTTCCACGCCGGACTGCACGTTCTCGATGGTGGGGTTGGGCTTGATGTCTGAGTAGATTTCGTAGGCCTGTCCATTGGCGTCCAGCAGGTCGGTGACCTTCTTGGTGACGCCGAACTTGACCAGGTCCGGGTCGGAGGCAATAAACGCTTTGTTCAGGCCCTTGCTCCGGATGATGCCGGGAATCTCCTGAATGGCGCCCTTGCCATGATAGGAAATGCCGTTGAGTACGAAACGATTGACAGCCATAAGAATTCCTCCAACATATTATATTTTTGCTTTGGAAATACATTGTAGCTGATTCGCGGATGCGTGAATTTCATCCGCCGCCCTCTCGTGCCCCATACGGGCGGCTAATAGCCGCCCCGACAGGGGGCACCCGGGTACCTGCTAATTTTCAGACCCGTTGCGAAGGGACGTCTTCATTGTCAATTGCCCATTGCTTCCAATGCCGCCAGCTTCAGGCTGGTGCAGAACACGTCCATGGCCTGCTCCAGCTCGGCCACGGGGGGCAGGCTGGGGGCAATACGGATGTTGCTGTCCTGGGGATCCTTGCCATAGGGGAAGGTGGCGCCCGCGCCGGTCATGACCACGCCGGCCTCCTTGCACAGCGCCAGGGTCCGCTTGGCCAGGCCGGGATTGGTGTTGACGCTGACGAAGTAACCGCCCTTGGGCCGCTGCCAGGAGGCGATCTCCAGCGGGGCGATCTCCTGGTCCAGCCAGCGCAGGACGCACTGGAACTTGGGCCGCAGGACCTCGGCGTGCCGCTTCATCAGAGCCAGCGTGTGCTCCTTGTCCTGGAGATATTTCACATGGCGCAACTGGTTGACCTTGTCATAGGAGATGGTCTGGATGGTCAGGAGCTTTTCCATATACTTCTGGTTGTCCACGCTGGCAGCCATGACGGACACACCCGCGCCGGGCAGGGTGATCTTGGAGGTGGAGGCGTACTCGAAGACCATATCCGGGTTCCCGGCCTCGCGGCACAGGGTCAGGATATCGTCAAAGGGCACGAAGTCGCCTTCAAACTCGTGGACACAGTAGGCGTTGTCCCACATGAGCAGGAAGTCCGGGGCGGCGGGCTTCAGATTGGCGATGCGGCGGACGGTTTCCCGGGAATAGACGATGCCGTCGGGGTTGGAATACTTGGGCACGCACCACATACCCTTTACCGCCGGATCCTTGACCAGATCCTCCACCAGATCCATATCCGGGCCGGTGGGGGTCATGGGCACGTTGATCATCTCCGCGCCGAAGGACTCAGTGATCTTGAAGTGGCGGTCATAGCCGGGGCAGGGGCAGAGGAACTTGACCTTGTCCAGCTTGGACCAGGGCTGCTCGCTGTGGAGCAGGCCGTGGGTGTAGGCCTTGGAGATGGTATCGTACATCAGCGTCAGGCTGGCGTTGCCGCCGATGAAGCATTCCTCCGGCTTGCAGCCGAGCAGGTCCGCAAACAGCCGCTTGGCGGCGGGGATACCGGTCAATTCGCCGTAGTTCCGCACGTCGATGCCGTCGGAGACGCAGTCCTCCGGCTTGGACAGCACCGTCAAAATATCGCTGACCAGATCCAGCTGCTCCTTGCCGGGCTTGCCGCGGGCCATGTTCAGCTTCAGCTCTTTGGCCTTCAACGCCTCAAAATGGGCCTTGACCTGTTGATATTCTTCCTGTAGCGCCTCCGGCGCCAGGGCTTTGTATGCAGCGCTCATATGGAAAATCCTTTCTCTTGCTTGTTTTTGGTAGCACCATTATAACACGGACCCAGACAAAAAAGAAGCCTGAATCCAGTATCATTTTATTGATTTTTGGATGCGAAGGTCCTCCGCTTATTTTTCCACCCGATCCCCAAACCGCTTCTGGTAGCGTTTTTCATATTTTCCCATGTGCTTGGGACGGAAGAGCAGCAGCACCAGGCCGCCGCCTGCCAGGAACACGCCCAGGGCCACGGCGACCATCCACCATTCAAAGGCAGATTCCGGCTCCGGTTCAGGCTCCGGTACAGGGTCCGGCTCCGTGACGGGCGGCTCCGGTTCCTCCATCGATTCCTCCGTAAATTCCTCCGCCGGTTCCTCCTTGGGCACCTCCGTCAGCTCCAGGGACATGCTTTCCGCCGGTTCCGGTTCCGGTTCCGGTTCCGGTTCCGGCTCCGGTTCCGGTTCCGGTTCCGGCTGCTGCGAAATCTGCCAGAGGGTATAGTTCCGGAACAGCTCCGCCGCACGGCCCACCACTTCCTCGCCGCTGACGTCCTGGGTGTAGACTGCCAGCAGGAACGGCTCCGGCGTGTAGATGATTCCAACATCGTTGACCGCGCCCTCAAACCAGCCGTATTTATGGGCCACCGGGTAGTCCGTCACATAGGTCTTGAAATACGCTCCCGGCTGGGCCTCCTGCATATAGCCCAGCATTTCCTCAAAATCCTCGCTGTGCTCGTAGAGATAGGTCAGAGCGTCCATCATCATACGGGTGCAGTAGGAATTACTGGTGTAGTAGACCTGGTCGATTTCCTCGTCGGTCATGGTAAAGTACTTCCGCATGAGGGTCTTGTAAGTACTGAAATTTCCAAGATTGTACAGAAGTCCGATGGAAATATCGTTGTCGGAGCAGACCAGGCTCTGATAGTGGGCGTTGTCCAGGGTGGTCCCGGCTCCGGCGATGTAGGCGTCGGAGGCCAGCTCCCCGTCCCGCTCCAGCTCATAATAGTACATATTCAGGGGCAGCTTGTAGGTGCTGCCCGCCACCATGAAGGTGTCATCACAGAAGACATAGGCCTCCCCCGTGGCCGGATGATAATAGGAGACGGAAAAGTTCCCCTCCCGAAGCCCGTAGGCCGCCATAAAATCATCCATGGCCTCCTCCAGAGTCTGATTTTCAAATTCCACGGGAACCTCATAAGCCTCATAGGCTGCGGCCAGGGTAGTTGCCAGGACCAAAATCGCCGCCAGCAGGCTAATTCTCCGTATCCAACGCCGCATTTCAACGCCTCCTTCACAGAAATTGTATCGTTGAAATGTGAAATTTTTGTGAATGCCCGCTGCTTCTTGTCTTTTTTCCCGGAAGCTGATAGAATAATCTCACAAAAAGTCAAATTACGGAGCGATTTTATGGCGAAATTTACCAATTATCTCTTTGCCTGTGACTTTGACCGGACCGTGACGGACCGGACCGGGCAGATTCCCCAGGCCAACCTGGACGCCATCCGCTATTTTATGGAGGAAGGCGGCAAATTCACCATCAACACCGGCCGGAGCCTGCCCATGTCCCGCAGCCGCCTGCGGGACGTGCCCATGAACGCGCCCCTGCTGGCCTGCAACGGCGCCGTGTGCTACGATCTCCCGACGAAGGCGCTGCTGTTCTGCCATCCCATGCCCGAGGACTGCGTGCCCCTGATGCGGTACTACGAGGAAGCCTACCCCGAGCTGCGGCTGGAAGTCCACTGTCTCGACAGGCACTATGTGTTCCACGGCGACCCGGAACGGGACCAGTATCTCCTGCGGCAGCAGGCGGATTTTGTCTGGGCAGACTGGTCCATGGTGCCGGATCCGAAGGTGAAGTTCGCCATCTACAGCCAGCGGAAGGATCTGTTCTCCATTACATCGGAATCCCAGGAAGGACAGTTCTTCGCGTTTTTGGAGGGCGATATCAACCAAAGAGGCGGCGGCCGGTACACGGCCATCAATTCCATGCCCGGCATGGTGGAAGTCCAGGCGGCGGAAACCTCCAAGGGAAAAGCCGCCCGGGAGCTGGCGAACCAGCTGGGGCGGCCGATTTTGATCTGCGCCGGAGACGCCCCCAACGACCTCTCCATGCTGGAGGAAGCGGACCTGGCGTTTATTCCGGCGGACTGCGACGAACGGATGCTGGGACGGGGCTTTCATGAAGCGGACAGCTGCCGGGAAGGAACCGTGGCAAGCGTAATCCGCTGGCTGGAAGAACGGATTTAAGAACAGACCCTCGTGCCCTTTTCGGGGCACGAGGGCTTCTTTATTGACATGCCTCTATCAGCACGTTCACGGCCTGTTCCAGCAGGTCCATGGGGATGTTCAGGGGCGGCAGGAGGCGGACTCTGCCGTGGGCGCTCAACACCAGAACGCCATGGTCCATACAGGTCTGAATGACCTCCGAGGCGGGCTTCTCCGTCTCTACGCCCAGCATCAGGCCCAGGCCCGTGACCGCCTTGATTCCCGGCTTGCCGGTCAGGGCGTCCACGATATACCGGCCCCGCATCTGGACCCCGGCCAGCAGGTCCTCATCCAGACGGCGCAAGGTACTGATGGCCCCGGCGCAGCAGACCGGATTGCCGCCGAAGGTGGAGCCGTGGTCGCCGTAGGTGAGGACATCCTCCACTTTCTCCCCCAACATGGTCGCGCCCAGGGGCAGCCCGCCGCAGAGGCCTTTGGCCGTGGAAACGATATCCGGCTGGATGCCGTAGTGCATGTAGCCGTAGAGTTTTCCCGTGCGGCCGTTGCCCGCCTGGACCTCGTCGCAGATCAGGAGAATCTCCCGCGTCTTGGCCAGCTCCGCCAAGCCCCGGACGAAATCCGGCTCCAGCGGCATCACACCGCCCTCGCCCTGGACCACCTCGATCATAATGGCGGCCACATTGTTTTCCGCCAGCTTGGCCTCCACGTCTGAAAGGTCGTTGGCCTTGGCGTGGACAAACCCGGCAGGCAGAGGCAGAAAGTCCTGGTGGAATTTCTCCTGCCCCGTGGCGGCCAGAGTGGCGAGGGTGCGGCCATGGAAAGAGTTCCAGAGGGTCAGGACGGTATAGCAGTCTGGCCCTTTTTTCAAGGCCGCCCACTTCCGGGCGGCCTTGATGGCGCACTCGTTGGCCTCCGCGCCGGAGTTGGAGAAGAAGACCTTCTTCATGCCGGTTTTTTCACAGAGCATCTTCGCCAGAACGGCGCAGGGCTCCGTATAGTACAGGTTGGAGGTGTGCTGGCACTTGCCGAGCTGGGCAATGACGGCCTGCTGCCAGATGTCGTCACCCATGCCGAAGGCATTGACGGCAATGCCGCTGCCGAGATCGATATACTGCTTCCCCGTCTCGTCCGTCAGCACCGCGCCCTTGCCGCCGGTGATTTGCAGCGGAAACCGCTGATACGTATGGGCCACATACTGCTGGTCCAGGGCTTTGATATCCATAGGAAGACTCCTTTCAGGTTCATGGGAAGGAAAATAGGGATTTGTTGATGTACCGCTTTTTGTAGGGCACGGCCACTGGACGTGCCGTATGCAGGCAACTGCATCCTGGAACCAACTGCCAAACGGCGCGTCGGGTCGCCGCGCCCTACATTGGCGATACATCACATCGTCAAATCCCAATTTTTCCGGCTGTTTCACTCGGTCTGCTTCTCCGGCACCACCATGGTGCCGGCGCCTTCGTCGGTCAGGACTTCCATGAGGATGGCATGGGGCACCCGGCCGTCGAGAATGATGACCTTTTTAACGCCGTACCGGATGGCGTCGATGCAGCACTCCACCTTGGGGATCATGCCCCCGGAGATGACCCCATCGGCAAACAGCTGCCGGGCCTCGGGAACATCCAAATAGGAAATCAGAGACTGTGGGTCCTTCGGATCCCGGAGAATGC
>CAMEIU010000073.1 GCA_945918815.1 uncultured Clostridia bacterium | reverse complement strand
ATTTTGCTCTGTTTTGCGCCTTGTGCAGAGTTTACACAGAATTTGGGATAGACCCATCAGACGGACATGGCCCAGCTCGTGCCCCCTGCATGGGCGGCTGATTGCCGCCCATAGGGTACTGTTCGCCGTCGAATGGCCATGCAGTTGGTCTCTGACGAAAGATGCTTGGTCTAGATTCTGCTCTTTTCTGTTTTCACAGAATCGGTGCGGGGATCCTCGGTCAGTTCTACAAAGAATTTATGCATCCGTTCATCGGCATAGCGGCCGCTGAAATCGGCTTTGAAGGAAATCTCGAATTCGTCGTCGGTCTGGTCCACCTGGATGGCGTTCAACGTGGCGTCGTGCTGGGCGGCCAGCTTTTTGATGACCTCCAGGGTCTCCACAATGTTCTTGCAGGAGACGGAGAACATGTGCAGGCTGTAGCGGCTGTGCATCAGCTTCTTTTGCAGCCACTCAAACAGCACGAGAATGATCATCATGCAGGCGGTGCCGGCCAGGCCCAGGCCGTGATAACCTGCACCAATGGCAATACCGAGGCAGGCCACGGCCCAAACGCTTGCTGCCGTGGTCAGGCCTTTGATGGAGGGACCCTCCCGCATAATGGTGCCTGCGCCCAGGAAGCCGACGCCGGTGATGACCTGGGCGCTGAGACGGGCCGGATCCGGCGTGGCGCCGTAGGGGCGGTATTGGAAAAAGATCATCTGGCTGGTCACCATGACCACGCAGGCGCCCAATGCCACCAGCATATGGGTTCGCATACCGGCGGGCCGGTGGGTGTATTCCCGCTCTGTGCCGATGATCGCACCGGCCAACATGGCGCAGAGCAGGCGGAGGATGATTTCCAGCGGCCCCACCTCCAAGGCGGCCAGATCCAGGACCTCAGTCCCCATGAAAACACACTCCTTTCGGGAATATCAGAATCGATGGATATGGAAGAGTGGGAAATTGGAATTTGTTGATGTACAGCTTTTTGTAGGGCACGGCCACTGGACGTGCCGCATGCAGGCAGCTGCATCCTGGAATCAACTGCCAAACGGCGCGTCGGGTCGCCGCGCCCTACATTGCCAGTACAACACATCGTCAAATCCCATTTTTCCGTATGCAGCGGCGCTACGCTTTGTACTGCGTGCCCTTGCCCAGGACCATGGACTCGTAGGCTTTTTGAATCTTGCCGTAGTTGCCGTCCCGGTCCAATGCAATGCCGCGGCCGACGCCGTCTACCACGACGCCGCGGCCCAGCTTCCGCAGCTTCTCATCCAAAGCCCGGAGCATGGCCGGCGCGCTGCCCGGTTCCGTGCTGCGGCCGTCGAAGATGATGTGCAGATAGATTTCCTTGACGCCTTCGGCCATCTCCACCAGCATCAGGGGATAGTCGATGCAGCCGTGGCTGGATTTTTCCGTCAGATAGGCCAGCAGATGAAGCGCGCCGCCCTGTCTGGCGTCCTCAATGGTCTTGAGGAACACGGGGTTGGTGCGGAAGGAGCCGTCCCGGATGGCCGCGTCCATACGGACATCGTCCTGGGGCACCACGCGGCCCGCGCCCAGGTTGGTGTGACCGGCCTCGGAGTTGCCGGGCTTGCCGCCCTGGAGGCCCACATCCTCGCCGGAGGCCCGCAGCCTGCTGTTGGGATAGGTTCCCAGCAGCTTGTCCCAGGCGGGCGTCTCCGCCAGGTAGATGGCGTCGCCCTGGTCATGGGTACCGTAGCCCCAGCCGTCCAGGATGATGAGCATCATCTTGTCATGGGTGAAGCCCTCGGTCTCGATGAGAGACCGGCCGGTCATCTCGGCGGGTTGCCGGAGACCCAGCACCGACAGCACCGTGGGGGCCACGTCGCCCAGACGACCGTCCCGCAGCGTCACGTCCCGGCCCTTGGGATCCAGAACCACGAAGGGCACCAGGTTGGTGGTGTGTGCCACATGGGGCTTGCCCTCCTTGGTGTAGAGGGTCTCGATGTTGCCGTGGTCAGCGGTGACGGCCACCACATAGCCGTGTTCCTTGGCGTAATGGGCCACCTGGTCCACATAGCGGCTGACCGTGGCGGCGGCCTGGAGCTTGGCTTCGGCGTTGGAGGTGTGGCCGATGACGTCGCCGTTGGCGAAGTTGGTCAGAATGAAGTCGTAGCCCTCGTCCACGGCCCCCTGAACCTTTTCCGCCACCTGCGGCAGGCTCAGCTCCGGCTTCTGGTCGAAGGGGATGCCCTTGGGAGAGGGGACACACAGGTCTGTCTCGCCGGGGAAGGGCTGGTTGCAGCCGCCGTTGAAGAAGAACGTCACATGGGCGTATTTTTCCGACTCGGCGCAGTGGAACTGCCGGAGGCCCGCTTCGCTGAGAACCTGGGCCAGGGGCTTCTGGACCCGTTCCGGCGCGAAGGCAATGGGCAGATGCTTGAATTTTTCATGATACATGGTCATGATGACGAACTCCAGGTCTTGGAGCTGGGGCCGGTCGAAGCGGTTGAACGCCGGATCTGTAAAGGCCTCGGTCAGCTCAATTTCCCGCTCGCCGCGGCGGCAGCAGAAGACCACCTTGTCGCCGTCCTTGATTTTACCGATAGGCGCGCCGTTTTCGTCCACCAGGGCCATGGGCTCCAGAGAGTAGTCGGTCTGTCCCTGGGCGTAGGCGGCCTCTACCGCTTTGGCCAGGGCCTCGCCGCCGTGAAAGTTTTGTTCCATGTTACATTTCCTCCTGGTTCAGCGGCGGGAAGATGTCCAGCAGCTGAGAAAAATGTGTGATAAATCGGTCCGGCTTGTTTTCCTCGGTGACTGTCTGGGGCTTTTTGCCGGGATACTGGACGCCGATGGTCATGCCCAGACCGGCGGCCTTGGCCCCCACGATGTCCCGGTTCAAATTGTCGCCCACATAGCAGGTCCGGGCGGGATCGGAGCCGGTTTCCTCCAAGGCGTAATAGTAGATGGCCGGATGGGGCTTGCGGATCAGGCAGATGGAGGACTGCTGCACGGTCTTGAAATAGGGCCGCAGCTGATCCCGGTCCAGCCACTCGTCCACCTCGTGGACGCCCACCAGGTCGCTGACGATGCCCAGGGTGTAGCCCCGGCGGTACAGCTCCTGGATGGTCTCAATGCCGCCGTCGGTGACCACCCGCTCGCCCTTGGTCTTGCGGTATTCGTAGGTCAGCTCCGCCGCCGCGGCTTCCACCCGGTCCCGGGGGAAGTCATAGGCCAGCCAGCGGGTCCAGAGAACCTTCTCCGGCGCTTCGCAGTAGAAGGTCAAGGCCCATTCCCGGTACTTGTCATACCTTGGCTCAATGACGTCGTGATAGAATTGGACCGGGTCGGTCTCCACACCCAACAGCTGGCCAATCCGCGTCTTCGCCGCGGTCATATAAGCCTCATCCCTGCGGATGACCCGGAAGGTGTCGCCCAGGTCCACAAAGATGGTGTCGATTTGCTTTTCCATATCCGTCCCCCTTTTGATTTCATTCGGAAGCCTGGGATTTGCTGAGTTGTTGTAAGGCCCTCGTGCCCCCTCTTAGGGGGCTGGACGTCCGAAGGGCGGCCTGGGGGTTGTTGCAAGTTTGCAATTGTACCGTTGTTCGGTAAAATTGCTGATCGGTACAACCCCCAGTCAGCTTCGCTGACAGCCCCCTCAGAGGGGGCACGAGGGTCTGTGCAACAAATCCCAATTTCCCGTTCTCACTGCAGCATCGGCAGGTCCAGAATATCCAGGAACCGGTGGACGATGTAGTCCGGCCGGTTTTCGTCGGTGATGGTCTTTTTCGCCAGCTTTTCCGGGCTGATGAACAGAATGTTGGCCCCGATCCCGGCGGCCTTGGCGCCGGTGATGTCCCGGTTCAGGTTGTCGGCCACGGAGGCGCATTCCTCCGGCTTCAGGCCCAGCTGGTCGCAGCCCATCCAATACATGGCCGGATCCGGCTTGCGGATGTGGCATACGGAGGACAGCACCAATGCGTCGAAGTACTGCTCCAGTCCGTCGTCCCGAAGCCAGTTGGGGATTTCCTCTTCTCCGATCAGGTTGGAGATGATGCCCAGCTTGTAGCCCCGCCGGTGCAACGTCTGGATGACCTCCAGGCCACCGTCCACAATGTGCCGGAGGCCTTTGACCTGCCGGTACTGGTAGGTCATTTCGTGGCAGATGGCCTGCAATTTCTCCTCCGGCAGCTCCGGCAGGAGCCACTTGGCCCACAGGTCGTAATCCCCGGCCTCCTTGTTTTCACCCAGAGCCCAGACCCGGTAGGGCTCGTAGCGGGCTTCCACCATGTCGATGAAGCCCTGCACGTCTTCGGCCCCGGCCAGCTCCGCCATGCGGGCTTTGGCCCGTTCCTGGTGTTCCGGCACCTGCTCCGCAATGCGGAGGGTGCCGCCCAGGTCAAAAAACACGCCTTTGATTTCCGCCATACCGCACCTCAGTTCCGGTCGGGGAACAGGTCCAGCAGCTCGCCGATGGCACGGATGCGCTCGTTGGGCTGTACCGAGGGGGCCTTGCCCTCCCGGTCGGCGGTGCCGGCGTCTTCATAGAGGATCATGCTGCCGTATCCGGCGTTGATCGCGCCCTCCACGTCCCGGACGGGGTTGTCGCCGACGTAAGCGCAGTCCTCCGGCTTGGAGCCGATGCAGCGGGCAGCCAGCAGATAGATGGCCGGGTCCGGCTTGCGGAGCCGCACCTTGGAGGAGAGGATGACGGTCTTGAAGCAGCCTGCCACATGGGCCTGGCACATCCAGTCGGGGATTTCGGTCTCGGTGATGGTGTTGGCGATGATGCCCAGCTTGTATCCCCGCCGCTGCAGCTCATGCAGGGTGGGCACCACATCCTTGTGGGCCAGACGGCGGCCGTCATGGTCCCGCCACAGGCGGGTCAGACGGGCGGCATGGGGCGCGATGCGGTCGGCGGGATAGTCCGGCAGCAGATATTGGAGCCACAGCTCCATTTCGGAGACATCCAGCAGCTCGGTTTTGGCCAGCTTGCGGTAGGCTTTCCAGTTTTTGTTGAGCTTTTCAAAAAAGACGTCGTGGGGCTCCGTGGCGCCTACCAGCTCCATGAGCTCCCGCTCGGCGTTGGCGGCGAATTCCGGGTCCTCCACCACATAGCGAAGGGTCGCGCCCACGTCGAAGAAAATCGTATCGATATTGGACTTCATACAGTCTCCTCCTCGGTTTCTTTTTACGCTGCGGAATTTGTGTTCGGGTTAATTTTTTTCTGCGGAATTGTGTTCAATTTTGATTTTCTTTTATCAAGATGGCCGGGATCTCGGCCAGGTCTTCAATGAGATAGTCCGGCGTGTAGCCGCTGTGTTCCAGGCCCTTGTCCCGGTGGGCCACGCCTGGGTTGCGGATCTGGATCATGCATTTCCATCCGGCGTTGCGGACGCCCCGGACGTCCCGGGAGATGGTATCGCCCACATAGGCCAGCTCCTCCGGCTTCAGGCCCATTTTTTTCTCGGCCACCCGGAAGATCTCCGCCGAGGGCTTGCGGACGCCGGTTTCGCTGGAGAGAACGACGCACTCCATATATTGGTCCACGCCGTATTCCCGCAGGAAGTGGGGCACCACGGAAGTGGAGATGATGTTGCTGATGACGCCCATCCGAAGGCCCATCTGGCGCAGCGTCTCCAAAGTCTCCCGCAGGTGGGGACGGCGCAGGACCCGGACCCGCTCGTAGTCGTAGAGGAAGCTCAGTTCCTCCGCCATGGGAGCCAGCTGGGCCTCGGTCAGGCCGAACTCCCGCAGATAATACCGGCTCCAGATTTCCGCCGCGGGCAGTTCCCGGAGCGTTTCCTCGGAGGCGTGCTTATAGACCTCACTGTTTTCGTGGAGAGACCGGGCCAGGGCTTCCGGCGCGGTATCCAGCCGGATGCCGTAATCCGCCAGCCGGTCCAGGAGCCGCCGGCAGAACCACACGTCCCGGCCCGCCGGCGAGTCCGCCGTGTGCAGGGTGCCGCCCAGGTCGAATAAAACCGCTTGAATCATATCCGCGCCTCCTTACCTTGTGCCGTCCGCAAACGGGGCTTCAAACGTTTCCGCTTTGCTTCTGGCTTCATTTTACCGTATGTTTCTGACTTTGTCAACAATAAATCTAACTTTTTGGTCAATATTATGAACATTTTATATGTTAAAACGATATATTTCAAATTTTATCGGAAATAAAATGAAAATTTCCGAAGATTGACCGGAATGCTTCCCGTAATATCCTGCGGTTCTTTACCGGTTTTCTGAGATACCGCCTGATTTTTGTGATGATTAACCCATATTTGACGGGATATTTTTTTATATTTGTTTCTTTTCACAAAATAGTGCTTGCAATTTTCGGAAGTTGAATTTACAATAGAAGTGCAAATGAAACCGGAACATTTTCGAAGAGGAGGGACGCAAATGAAGAATGTGACGATCAAAGACGTTGCAAAAGCGGCAGGCGTTTCCTATTCCACGGTTTCCCGCGCCCTCTCCGGCAGCCCGGAGATCAGCGCAGATACCCGGGAGCGGATCCTGCAGGTCTGCAAGGAGATGAACTACACGGCCAACACCGTGGCCCGGTCCATGGTCATGAAAAGCACCAAGCTGCTGGGTCTGATTTTGCCGGACGTCAACAATCCCTTTATGTCGGAGCTGGCCTATCACATCGACCGGCAGGCCAGGGCCAGAGGCTATAATATCATCCTCTGCAATTCCTCCCGGGATCTGGAGCTGGAGCGGGAGCTCTTTGAGCTGATGATCGGCCGCCAGGTGGACGGCGTCATCCTGTTCCCCACGGGACCGGAGAGCTATCAGTCTCTGTCGCCCTATCTGGGCCGCCTGCCCACGGTGTTCGCCGGGGAAAATCTCCGGGAGATGCCGGAGAGCTATGTGTCTGTGGACAACTACCGGGGCGCGCGGATCGGCGTGGAGTATCTCTATGGCCTGGGGCATCGGGACATCCTCTATTTCGGCCGCCGCCGGGGCAGCACCACCCATCAGCTCCGGGCCGAGGGCTATGCCGCCGCCTGCCATGAGCTGGGCCTGACGCCCCAGTACTGCAACAACACCTTCTCGGCCACCTCCATCAAATACGGTTACCAGCTGGCAAAGCAGCTCTTTGCCCAGGAGCGGCATTTCACCGCCATCTTTGCCGCCACCGATACCAACGCCCTGGGCGTCATGCAGGCGGCGGAGGAGGAGAAGATCCGCATCCCGGAGGACATCTCCCTGCTTGGCTTTGACAATATCCGCGACAGCGGCTTGCCCAGAATCAACCTGACCACCATCGAGCAGCCGAAAAAAATGCTGGCCTCCGTGGTGGTGGACAGCCTGCTGGATAAAATTCAAAATGAGCTGTCCGGTTACACCCACCGGATCCTGATGCCGACTTTGGTCGAGCGCGCCTCCTGCGCCAGGGTGGAAGGATAAATCTGACAAGAAACACCGCACCCTCGTGCCTCCTTTTCGGGAAACACTGGTTCAACGTATGCATGTTTGTGAAAAGCGCTTGTAGGGCACGGCCACTGGACGTGCCGCATACAGGCAGCTGCGTCCTGTGACCGGCTGCCCAACGGCGCGTCGGGTCGCCGCGCCCTACAGGAAGGGATTTTTCACAGCAATGACACGGAAGAAATCGATCAGCGTTTCTGAAAGAGCACGAGGGTGCTTTGCTTATTTCACCAGTTCCCGGACCACCGGGTACACATCGTAGATATCGGCCACCATATAATCCGGCTCGAATTCGTGGCGGACGCCCTGGTCTTTTTCCCGGGTCAGCTGGGAGCAGATCTGGATGGGCGGGTGGAATCCGCCCCGGTTGGAGCCGATGATGTCTCTGGAAATGGTGTCGCCCACATAGACGCATTCCTCCGGCCTGGATTGCAGCTGCCGGAGGGCCACCGTAAAGATGTCCGTGCATGGTTTCCGGAAGCCGGTGACCGAGGACAGGGTCACGTCCTGGAAGTAATCCCGGATGCCGTATTCCTCCAGACTGTCAAATACCTGATACAGAGCCGCCGTGTTGCTGACCACGCCCAGCTTCAGGCCCAGGCCCTTCAGTCCCTCCAGCATCTCTGCCACGCGGGGACGGAGGCGGCGGTGATAGTGGGTGACCTCCCACATATGGGCGATTTCTTCACAGTGGGGCGCCAGAGCCTCTCGGGGGAAGGCAAAGTCCGTCAGAACGTAGTCGCACCAGATTTCGATGGGCTTCAGCTCCTGATCCCGGGCGTCCCGGTAGGCGCCGTAGCGCACCCAGCCCTGGTCCACGCGCTGCTTCAGCTCCGTCTTGTCCACCTTGGGGTTCAGCCCATAGCTGCACAGCATGTCCTGCAGCCGCTCGATGGCGTCCCACTCGGATTGGGCGTCCACAAAGATATCCTCCAAAGTGCCGCCCATGTCAAATAGTACCGATGTAATCATGTTAACCTCCCGCTTTCTGTTGGAGCGTTGGGTGTCAGGATTGTTCCATCTTCTTGAATTGAAAATACTGCCGCCGGCCACTGCCGGGGCGCCGCATGCCAGGGCGCGGAGAACGCGTCGGTGAACCAGAGCTGCGCGCCCTGGGCGGTCAGCAGTTCCGCGGTTCTGGCCGAAGGCCGGTCCTTGCGGGGGATGTATTCCGCCGCGCAGGAGATCACCGCATGGCGCGGGCGTAGCTTTCGCACCAGCTCCTCCGTCACGGCCTTGCAGTCGCCGTGGTGGGGGACCTTGAGAATGTCGCAGGGCTTCAAATCCCCCCAGTCCCACATGGCCCCGTAGCAGTCGCCCGCCAGCTCGATCCGCCGGCCGGCATATTGGAGCCGCAGGCGCATGGAGCCGGGATTGCGGGCCTTGGAGGCCCAGTATTC
Organism: uncultured Clostridia bacterium; assembly: GCA_945918815.1. Classification (GTDB taxonomy): domain Bacteria; phylum Bacillota; class Clostridia; order Oscillospirales; family Oscillospiraceae; genus Avoscillospira. The sequence goes on along the minus strand of CAMEIU010000073.1, from coordinate 1,268 downwards.
CAGGTCCTCCGGCACGGCCTGACCGTCCAGCAGCCGGTCCCATACCTGTGTTTGGAAGGCCTGCACCGCCTTGTTTGGCGCAAGCAGCTCCACCCGCAGCCGGTCTGTCGGGGTCAGAACCTGGTCGTGGGTCACGGTATGGATTTGGCAGCCGGTCTGTTCCAGCCGCGCTACGGTCTCGCACCAGAGGTTGAGACACTGAATCTGGCCCTGAATGGTTTTCTGGGCCGTGGGACGGAGGGGGAGGCGGCGGTCCGGTCTCGGGGGAACATAACCCGTATAGACCCGGTCCACGGAAGCCTGCCGCAGCAGTTCCCCAATCCCGCCGAAATGGTCCAGATGCAGGTGAGTGACAACCAGCACGTCGATGTGCCGGATGCCCAGCCGCTTCAAATAGGCCGCGCAGCTGCCCCGCAGGGAACCTGGAACCGGCTCCACCCGGGACAGGCCTGTGTCCACCAGAAGCCGGAAGGGCCTGGGGCCGGACAGCGCTTCCACCAGAATGGAATCGCCGTCGGCCACGTTGATGAAATGCAGTTTCAGCATAGAATCACCGCCGCTGGCTGTATTGCTTCCAGGGCGCCTGTTCCGTTTGCTGCTTCGGCGGCACATAGTCCTTTTTGTACATTCCGAAGGACGCCGCCAGGCCTGTCAGCACCGGAATGACCATGAACCAAAGATAGAAATTCAGGAACAGGCCGATGGTACCGGTGCCCCGCAGCATGATAAGCAGGGAAACCAGCACCAGAATCAGATAGAAGGCCAGCCAGAGAAACGTGCCGAAAATCACACGCTTGTCCTTGATGACCTTGTGGAGCAGCCAGCCAATCAGAATTCCAATGAGACTGACTGCCAGAGATTGCAGCAGATTGGAGAGAAGGGTGGGGAGTCCCGCCATTAGCGGCGTCAGCCACTCGATGAGATAGTTGAACGCCACGATATAGATGGCCAGGAACAGGAAGCTCATGCAGAAGGTATAGATGAGCAGACCGCTTTTCGGTTTGCCGTCCTCGGTGAAAAGGAAGGCCTTCCAGAATTTCTTCTCCCGCTTTGCCCATTTTTCCTTTTTTTCTTTCTTTTTGCGGTCTTTTTCCGCATCCTGGGCCTGTCGGAAGAGGTCGTCGCTCTGACCCATATCGATACCTCCTTGGTACTTCGCCGGCAACGCGGGAAATTGGGATTTGTTGATGTGATGTATCGCCCATGTAGGGCGCGGCGACCCGACGCGCCGTTTGGCAGTTGGTTCCAGGATGCAGCTGCCTGCATAC
>CAMEIU010000072.1 GCA_945918815.1 uncultured Clostridia bacterium | reverse complement strand
GCCGTCTGCAGAGCGATACTTCGGATTCCCAGAGGCAACTGTGATTGATTGAAGGTTTATACATCCTTGGAAGCAACTTGTCCATTCGAAGTCGGTGCCGTCTCCCATAATTGTTTCCACTGAAGCAGGAATATAGATCGACTCAAGACCTGTATATGCAAGCGCCATCTCACCAATACTGGTCACACTCTGAAGTTCAATAGATTCGAGCTTTTCCGCACCTGCGAATGCACAGTCACCGATTTGTTGTACGCCCGAACCAATGACAACGTTGTTCAGGTTTGGACATGCACCAGCAGAATAGTAACTGCCAAATGCATCATTTCCTATTTTTGTAATGCCATTACCGACAATGACCGACTCTATTTCTTCACGGTATTCGTCCCATGGCGACTCCTTATAATCACCACCAAGGAAGTCGTGGTTATAATCCTCCATAGCACCTGTTCCGCTGATTGTCAGCGTTTTTGTGTTGGTATCATAACTCCAAGCCGCGTTTGCGCCGCATTTGCCGGATTGCGTATCTGCAGCTAAAACACCGATTGGTAGCATGCCAAGTAGCAGGCAAATGGATAAACAGAGTCCGATTATACGTTTTTTCATATGCTACTCTCCTTCTAATTAATAGAAATAATCTATCCAAGGCCAATCAAACCTGAAGCGCACGCCTAATTCATATGTTATCACTCCCTTTTGAACAACAGATTTTGCCGTATTAAAAATTTCTCAAGGTGTACTTTTGCAAAGCTGGGAATTGCACACGAAACAAATGAAAAATGCCTTGAAATATCAGAATACAGATGGTATATTTTTACTTAGAAGTGAATCTAGAGAAATTTGCAAAAGTACACCTTGGCAAATTATCAGCCGGATTTGCTTAATCCTCATTTTCAAACTTTCGGGCCTTGCCATAAAAGGTTCCAACAGGCATATTGCAAGCTGCCGCAGCCTGTTTCAGCGTCAGCTTTTTTGTTCGCCATGCCTTGTGTAATTCATAAAAGTTGTCTGGCAAGGGCAGCGGCGGCCTGCCAAATTTCACTCCCTTGGCTTTTGCCGCTGCAATGCCCTCTGCCTGTCGCTGGCGGATGTTGGTGCGCTCGTTCTCTGCCACAAAGGACAGCACCTGCAATACAATGTCGCTGAGAAACGTCCCCATCAGATCTTTCCCTCGTCGGGTGTCCAGCAGCGGCATATCCAGCACCACGATGTCGATGCCCTTATCCTTGGTCAAAGCCCGCCATTGCAGCAGAATTTCCTCATAGTTTCTGCCCAGACGGTCGATGCTCTTAATATAGAGCAGATCGTCTTTTTTTAGCTTTCGCAGCAGCTTTTTATACTGCGGCCATTCAAAATCCTTGCCGGATTGCTTGTCAAGAAAGATATTTTTATTCTCTACGCCGACCTCATGCAGCGCAATGAGCTGCCGGTCCTCGTTCTGTTCGCGTGTACTGACACGGACGTAGCCATAAATTGCCCCTGCGATGTTACCTCACCTCCCGGCGCTTCTGCCAGACCAAATCATAACCCAGCACATCGGCCAACTCCACGGCCTCGGTGTACCTGAGTGACCCACGCCGCAGCTTGCCGGACAGGTTGGGGACGCTGCTGCTCCAGCCGTGTTCGTCGGCCAGCAGCTCCACCACCTCCGTCATGGTCATGCCCTCCCGGGTGATGTAGGATTTCACTTTGTTGCGGCAGTTTTCTGCCTTGTTTCTGCTCATATTTACAATTCCTTTCCTTTTTTGAATTCGCTCTGTGGTATAATATCTTGCCACCCGGACATTGGAGCTGGCCCAGGTGCGGGAGGATGACTATTTCGGTCATGTGCTTGCCGATGATTTGAAAGTTATCCTCCGTGACATTCGGGAGGAACACAGCTCCGATACCACAACGGCAGGCACCCCCTCCATTGCAGAGGAAGTTCAGTGCCAGTTACGGGATGCCATGAACTTTGAAGGCAGCGACGCCGAGAAACAGGCGAGGATCTACCTTGCAACATTCGGCATTGATTACGATGCCATTACCAAGGAGCAATTCATCAATCTCATTGAAGTATTAATGTTGTCCAAACACATGAAAAGCCGAACTAACCAGCGTGGCAAGGCGAGGCCATACCAGCCGTATAGGAAAGAAAAACGAAAACGCAAATAAGAAAAAACGCCATACGCAGCCTTTGAAGCTGAACATGGCGTGTTTTTTCGTTGACCAATCCTGTCTGACAGATGCTCATCTCGTGTTATTTTGCTAACACTGTTTTATGAACACCTGCCAATCCGGGAAGCGGATTTTTTTGCAGCAAGGCCAGTCTGACGGCGAGGCAAATGGGGATTTGTAGAGGTGATGTATCGCCAATGTAGGGCGCGGGAAGGTGAATTGCCCGAAGGGCAAGAGAGGCCGGTCTGGACCGCGACCCGACGCGCCGTTTGGCAGTTGGTTCCAGGATGCAGCTGCCTGCATGCGGCACGTCCAGTGGCCGTGCCCTACAAAAAGCTGTACAGCAACAAATCCCAGTTTTCCAGTCTGTCTTGGGCGTATCTCGGAAGTCCGGGATTGTAAAACTTGGAATGAAATGATAGAATACGAGCAGAAAACGGAAAGCGAGGGATTGGTATGCGGCGAAGCGACCGGGAGATTAGCGGGTTGGACGCGCTGGTGCAGGTGATGGAGCGGTGCGATGTGTGCCGGCTGGCTTTGAATGACGAGGGCGGATATCCTTATATTCTTCCTTTGAACTTCGGCTTGGCCGTGGAGGACGGCAGGGTCACGCTGTATTTCCACGGGGCCAACGAGGGGACAAAATACGACCTGATTCGGAAGGACAACCGGGCCAGCTTTGAGATGGACTGTGCCCACCGGCTGGTATTGGACGAGGAAAAGGGCAACTGCACCATGGAGTACGAGAGCGTCATCGGGCGGGGCCGTGTGGAAATCGTGCCGGATGCGGAAAAGCAGGCGGCCCTGCGAATTCTGATGGCCCACTATCGCGAGCCGGACTTCCCCTACAGTCCCGCCGCCGTACCCCGGACCACGGTGATGAAGCTGGTGGTGGAGCAGATGACGGGCAAGCGGCGCAAAAAAGCATGAGCGGCTGGTTTACGGTGGACCGGCTGGACCGGGACACCTGGATTCTCGGCGAATACCGGCACTGGGAGGAGACCCACTGCTATCTGCTGATGGGAAAAGACCGGTGCCTGCTGATTGACACCGGTCTCGGCATTGCGGATATTTCCCAGGAAATTCAGAACCTGACGGACAAGCCGGTGACCGCCGTGGCCACCCACATTCACTGGGACCACATCGGCGGCCACCGGTATTTCCCGGATTTTTACGCCCACGAAGCGGAGCTGGACTGGCTCCGGGGCGGCTTCCCCATTCCCCTCCCCGCCGTCAAACGGATGGGGTTGGACCGCTGCGATCCGCCGGAGGGCTACGACGTGGAAACCTACGAGCTGTTCCAGGGCACGCCCACACGGGTTCTGCACGGCCGCGAGGTCCTGGACCTGGGCGGGCGGCGGATTGAGGTTCTCCACACGCCGGGCCATTCGCCGGGGCATCTGTGCTTCTGGGAACCGCAACGGGGATATTTATTTACCGGCGATCTGGTCTACCTGGACGTCCTGCTGGCCGATTTTCCGTCCACGGACCCGGCGGCCTATCTCCGCTCTCTGGAGCAAACGGCCGCGCTGCCGGTCCAGCGGATCCTTCCGGGGCACCACAGGCTTGACGTGCCGCCGGAAATTCTGCCGCAGATGCGGGACGCCTTCCGGGATTTAAACGAAAAAGGCCAACTCCGTCACGGCAGCGGCGCCTATGATTTCGGAACCTGGTCGGTCCGGCTGTAGGAGCAGACGGTTGATCTGAGAAATTGGGATTTGCCGATGTGATGTATCGCCCATGTAGGGCGCGGGAAGGTGAATTGCCCGAAGGGCAAGAGAGGCCGGTCTGGACCGCGACCCGACGCGCCGTTTGGCAGCTGGTTCCAGAATGCAGCTGCCTGCATGCGGCACGTCCAGTGGCCGTGCCCTACAGAAAGCTGTACATCGGCAAATCCCAATTTCCCGGTCTTCAAAAAATCTATGAATCGCAGGAAAGAAGTGCGTTTATGACAAACGAACAGATGGTTTCCCTTGCCAAGGCGGTGGGGTTTACTGACGCGGCGGTGGTGGATACAAAAACAATTCCCTTTGAGCCGGGGTTTCGGGTGTGCTGTGAGGAAAATTCCTGCGGCAAGTATGGAATCAACTATGCCTGCCCGCCGGACTGTGGAACCACGGACCATATGGAACAGCGCGTCCGGGAAAAGCGGCAGGCCTTGCTGCTGCAAACCCTGTGGGAGATCGACGATCCCATGGACCCGGTGGAGACCAAGGCCGCCAAGGGGAAGCACAACCGCATGGTGCGGGATCTCATCGACCGGTTGGAGCAGGCGCATCGTGGCTTTATGATCGGGGCCAGCGGATGCAATCTCTGCGCCCGCTGCGCCATTGAGGACCACGAGCCCTGCCGCTTCCCGGCGCTGCAATTCTCCTGCATGTCGGCCTTCTGCATCTATGTGCAGAAGCTGGCGGAGCAATGCGGCATGGAATACGACGCAGGCCCGGGATTGGTGGCGTTGTTTGGCATGTATGTGTTTGACTGACGGAGTCCCAGAGGCAGCTGCTTCCAGTGGGACGCATATATGCGTCCTCTACAGCGTTCTGCGGAACACTTGTGCCCCATATGGGTCGGACAAGAAACGCACCCTCGCGCGAGGGTGCGTCTCTCATTTCGGTTCCTGCTCCACTTTCAGATGGGTCAGGACGTTTTCCAGGCTGCGTCGGATGTGATGGTCCATGCGCTGTCCGGCCAGCTGCTCGTCCCGGGCCTCCAGGGCTTCCATGATGCCTTCATGCTCCGCCATGGAGATCTGGGCATAGGCCTCCCGGGTCACCTTATGGCCCATGGACAGGCCGTTCCAGAGCTGGGATAGGGTCTGGGCGATTTTTTTATTGCCGCCGGCGTTCCAGATTTCCACATGGAAGGCCTGATTGTAGTTGCCGTACTCCGTGGAATCGTGCCGGGCCAGGGCCGCCTGGGCCATATCAAAGGCGTTGCGGATGCGGCGCAGGTCCGCGTTCTTCCGGCAGACAGCCATGGCCGCCTCCCGCTCCAGGATGGCCCGCAGCTCGTAGTGGTCCCGGATGGTCTGCTCATCCAGGCCCAGGATAATCGCCCCGCGGTTGGGCCGAAGCTCGATCAGGCCCTCCTGGGCCAGCTGCTGAAAGGCCTCACGCACCGGCGTCACGGAGACGCCCAGAAGCTGGGCGGCATCCTTCAAGGAAAGCTCCCGGCCCGGCTCCAGCTGATGGGACAGGATGGCCTCCCGCAGCGCGGCGGCTACCCGCTCCCGGGCGGGCAAAAGGGTAATGGGCTGCAGCTGGGTCATGGCTTCATCTCCTTCAAAACCGCTTCACAGACGGTCTCATAATAAGCCCGGATCTTCCGGCACAGAGCCGCCCCGTCCCGGGTCCGCAGGCCATCCTCCAGGGCATCGTTCAGGTCCCGGAGCGGCACGCCCTCCGGCGGCAGCCGGTCCAGGGCTCCGGCAAAGAGGCCCCGCCGCTGGCCGCTGTGGAGCTGGGCCAGGGTGGGATTGTCCAGGGACGCGCCCAGGGCCAGGTGGAAGGATGTATCGCAGCGGACCCGGTCCGTCCAGGTATCCGCCGTCCGCAGGGCTTCCAGCCGGTCCAGGGCCAGGGAGAAGTCTCCCTCCTCCGCCGCCAGCCGGGCCAGCTCGCATTCCAGGGATGCCAAAACCCGGAAATTCTGGCGCAGCCGCTTCGCTGTGACGCCCACCACCTGCACATGCCGGTTGGGCAGCCGCCGGAGCAGGCCGTCGGCCTCCAGCTGCAAAAACGCCTCCCGCACCGGAATCCGGGATACGGCCAACGCGTCGGAAACCCGCTCCTGGGTCAGCTCTTCCCCGTCGGCCATCCGTCCGGCGGCAATCTCCGCCCGGAGCATCTCCGCGATTCTGTCTTTCAAGGATAAATTGGAACAGTTCTGTATCATATGATCGAGGTCCTTCGAGGGCAATTGACAAGGATGACGGGCGTCTGATAGCCGCCCCTACAGGGGGCACGAGGGTCTATGCAAATTCAATCATTGTCAATTCCAATTATACACCGTCTCCCTCCAAAAATCTACAGCAGCCGGTCCTTAAAATAGCCTTCGCTGCAATAGATCGCGGCGGCGGGATTGTGGCCGGTGACCCGGTCCTTGGCGACCAGGGTGGTCACCAGAGCGTCGGAATACTTATAGAACATAGAATCGTGGCCCACGCAGAGGCCCAGGGCGATGTTGAACTGGGTCTGCTGCTCATTGAGCAGCATGGCCTGGGCGATGGGATTGCACATGGGCTCGTACCGGCCGGGATGGACCTTGTGTTCGTCGGGAATACCGCACTGGGTCTTGTCCACGCCGCCGGTTTTGCAGATGACGGAGATCACCTCCAGGCCCGCCCGGCGGAGAAGGCCGTCCACGACCTTGGCCTCTTTCCGCAGGCCGCGGCAGAAGGCCAGGCCCACCTTGGTATAACCCATCCGCAGGCAGAGCTCAATGGTCTCCTTGATTCTGGGCCACTGGCAGTAGCCCAGGGCCTCCAGCTCCGAGGCGGTGACGTAGAAATCCCGGTTTTCCGGCAGCTGGTACCGGCGCTGGGCCTCCGCCATGAGAGCCTCCTGCTCCATGGGGCAATTCTTCGGCCGTTTTTCCGCGTCCCGGACGCTGCACGCCTGAACCGTACAGTTGGCGCAAGTATACATGAAAACTCCTTCTTTCCAAAAAATGTGCGTATCTGGTTCTCAATAAACCGGGAAATTGGGATTTGCCGATGTACAGCTTTATGTAGGGCACGGCCACTGGACGTGCCGCTGTACGCAGCTGCGTCCCGGCTCCGACTGCCCAACGGCGCGTCGGGTCGCGGTCCAGACCGGCCTCTCTTGCCCTTCGGGCAATTCACCTTCCCGCGCCCTACATTGGAGGTGTGCACGGAGGGCGACCGCAAGGGTCGCCCCTACGGATCACTTGAAAACGGGCGTTTTTCAATCATTTTCCGAAGGAAAATACGTTCATTGTCAATTGTCAATTATCCATTGTCAATTCATAGACAAATCCCAATTTTCCGGCTTGCTGATGGATGCCGGTAAGCATCCCGTAAAATTTTCCGTTGCAACTTATCTTTTCAAGTTGTATCATAGTTTCGCAAACCTGAAAAAGCAAGGAGAGACTTTTATGCCAAAGTGGCTTGACAACGCGATTTTTTATGAGATCTATCCCCAGTCCTTCCGGGACACCAACGCCGACGGCATCGGCGACCTGAACGGCATCACGGAAAAGCTGGACGATATTTTTGACCTGGGCTGCAACGCCCTGTGGCTGAATCCCTGCTTTGATTCTCCCTTCGGAGACGCAGGCTACGACGTGGCCGACTATTACACCGTGGCCCCGCGCTACGGCACCAACGAGGATCTGAAGCGGCTGTTCTCCGAGGCCCACCGGCGGGGCATGCACGTGCTGCTGGACCTGGTGCCGGGCCACACCTCCTGGGACCATCCCTGGTTCCTGGAATCCTGCAAGGCAGACAAAAACGAATACACCGACCGGTATATCTGGACCAAAAGCATCTGGGACTCTCCCGAGAATCTGGCCTGCATCCGCGGCATCTCCGAGCGGTGCGGTTGCTGCGCCACCAATTTCTTCTCCCATCAGCCCGCTTTGAACTACGGCTTCTATGAAGTCAACCGGCCCTGGCAGCAGCCCATGGATGCCGAAGGCCCCATGGCCACTCGGGAGGCCATGAAGGACGTCATGCGCTTCTGGCTCCAGATGGGCTGCGACGGCTTCCGGGTGGACATGGCCGGTTCCCTGGTGAAGAACGACCCGGAGAGCAAGGGCACCATCCAACTCTGGCAGGACATGCGGGCCTTCCTGGACCGGGAGTTCCCGGAGGCCGCCATCATCTCCGAGTGGGGCGAGCCGGACAAGTCCCTTCTGGGCGGCTTCCACATGGACTTCCTGCTCCACTTCGGCCCGTCCCATTACAACGACCTGTTCCGCTGCGAAGAGCCGTTTTTCTGCCATCGCGGCAAGGGCGATTGCTCGGAATTCGTGAAAAAGTATCTGGAGAGCCGGGAGAAGGCGGCGGGTCGCGGCCTCATCTGCATTCCCTCCGGCAACCACGACATGGGCCGCCTGGCCCACACGGTCCAGGGTGAGGATCTGAAGCTGGCCTTCGCCTTCCTGCTGTCCATGCCCGGCGCGCCGTTCATCTACTACGGCGACGAGATCGGCATGCGCTATGTGGAGGGTCTCAAATCCGTGGAGGGCGGCTACGAGCGGACCGGCTCCCGGACGCCCATGCAGTGGGACCACACGGTCAACGCCGGCTTCAGCGCCGCCGCCAAGGAGAAGCTGTACATCCGCCAGGACGAAAGCCCCGACCGGCCCACCCTGGAGGCCCAGCAGGAGGATCAGAATTCCCTGTACAACGAGATCCGCCGCCTGATCGCCGTCCGCCAGGCCCATCCGGCCTTGCAGAGCAAGGGCGACATTGCATTCGTCTACGCCGAGAAGGACGCCTATCCCCTGGCCTACGTCCGGTCCAGTGGCCGGGAGCGGCTGCTGGTGATTCTGAATCCGGCGGAGCGGAACGTCTCCTTCCCCCTGGAGGCCAATCTGGGCGAAGCCGTGTATACCTACGGCGGCAAGGCCGTCCAGAACGGCGGCCAAATCGCCGTCCCCCCCTGCTCGGCAGGATTCTATCGGATCAGGGAAGGCCGTTAAATTGGAATTTGTAGGGCAATTGAGGTTTGCAGAAGCTCAAAGCCTTCCCCTTGAGGGGAAGGTGGCGCGAAGCGCCGGATGAGGTGGAAAAGGGCTGCGAATTCGCCGGAAGTTCCTGCAAATCGCACATTTTTCCGCACACCTCATCAGCCTCACTTCGTTCGGCAGCTGAAGGTGAATTGCCCCGTAGGGGCAAGAGAAGCCACCCTGGGGTGTCCCCTCAAGGGGAAGCCTTGGGCGCTCCCTCGCCAGTGCTCTCACCTCGACAAATCCCAATTTCCCACACAGTATAATTTGCGCACCGGCAGTATTTCCGCCGGTGCGCGTTTTTGTTACTTGATGTAGCTGACGTGCTTGCAGATCTCGGCGATGGCCGCGTCCTTCTTTTCGTTGAACTTGACCTTGTTCTCCTCGAACATGTTCCGGCCCTCGGTGTCGATGGACACGATCAGGGGTCCGAATTCCTTGACCTTGCAGCACCACAGGGTCTCGGGCATGCCCAGCTCATCCCAGTGATGCTCGGCGATGCGCTCCACCTCAGTGGCAGCCACCACGGCGCAGCCGGCGGGGAACACGCAGTGGATGGCCTTGAAGTTCTTGCAGGCGTACTCGGTGTTGGGGCCCATGCCGCCCTTGCCGACGATGACCTTCACGCCGGTCTGCTCCACGAATTCCTTCTCGAACTTCTCCATACGCATGGAAGTGGTGGGACCCACGGACACCATCTCATAGGCGTCCTCCTGGCCCGGGATGGGACGGACGATGGGGCCGGCGTGGAAAATTGCCTTGCCGTGGAGATCCACGGGCAGCTCCCGCTTGCCTTCGATCAGGCGGCGGTGGGCCACGTCACGGCAGGTCACCAGGTCGCCGTCCAGGTACACGATGTCGCCGATATGAATGTCGGCCAGATCCTCCGCCGTCACAGGCGTGGTCAATACTTTCTTGCCGTCTCTCAGTTCTACCATTACAAAGTCACCCCCGAATGAGTTGTCACAGTGGCATTCAGATCCTTGTCGAAAATCACATGGCCGCGGCGGTGGGACCAGCAGCCCACATTGACGGCCACGCCGATGGTGGACGGATGGCGGGCGGTGTTCTCAATGTGCACGCCCATGACGGAGTAGCTGCCGCTCATGCCCTGGGGACCCAGGCCGATGGCGTTGATGCCGTCCTCCAGGAGCTTTTCCATCTCGGCAGCTCTTTGGTTGGGATTGTGGGAGCCCAGGGGCCGCATGAGGGCCTTCTTGGACAGCAGGGCCGCGGTTTCCACGCTGGTGGCCACGCCCACGCCCACCAGCAGGGGGGGACAGGCGTTGAGGCCGTAGCTGGTCATCTGGTCCAGGACGAAC
>CAMEIU010000071.1 GCA_945918815.1 uncultured Clostridia bacterium | reverse complement strand
TCAAGGACGTCGCCCCAGAACTCGGCGCGGATGGGGGTATCGTAGGCCGGGGAATAGACGTCCAGAATGCCGCCGCGGATGGAGAACTGGCCCACGCCCTCCACCAGGGATGTCCGGGCGTAGCCCGCATCGGTGAGCTTGTTGGCCAGGTCGTCTATGGAGTAGGCTGCCCCGGCCTTCAGATGGATGGCGGCGGAGAACAGCACGTCCCTGGGAATGGTCCGCAGGGACAATGCGTCCAGGGACGCCACCAGCAGCCGGGATTTCCCGGTGGCCAGATCGTAGAGCAGCCGCAGCCGCTTCTGCTCCCAGCCCCGGGACACCACGGCGGCGTCGTAGAAGGTGAACTCCCGGGTGGGCAGCAGGTCCGGCGTCTCCCCCAGGAAGGCGGCCAGCTCTGCCTGCATCCGCTGGGCGGCCAGATCGTCCTGGCAGACCACCAGGGCCGGACGGCCCGTATCGGCGTACAATGCCGCCATGACATGGGTTCTCGGCAGCTGCCCCACGCCGGACAGGGCCACGGTCTTCCCGGCTTCCACAGCGGACCGGAGAGAGGCATATTCAGGAAGGGCGGAGAGGGAGGAGAGAAGTAGGTTCATGGGGAACTCCTGTTGGGATTTATACCATGAATAATGAATGATTCATTCTTCATTATTCATTACATCTTAACGCCACAACGCGGGCGGGGCAGCTTTGCCCCGTCCGTGCAGTCGCTTGTATTTATATATGCGGTCACTTACCGTTATATGCGCTGGCGGCCTTGTCTACGCCGTCGGTCAGCACTGTCAGGGCCGCTGCCGCCGCGTGTTCCAGGGCCGGTTCCAACGCCTTTTCCTCCTGGGCGGAGAACTTGCTCAAAACCCAGTCGGCCAGATCGTAGTCCGGATGGGGCTTGGCCCCGACGCCCACCTTGACCCGGGGGAACTGGTCCGTCCCCAGGCTCTGGATGATGGACTTGATGCCGTTGTGGCCGCCCGCCGAGCCGTCCCGGCGGACCCGGACCCGGCCCACGGGCAGGGAGATGTCGTCAAAGATCACCAGGATCCGCTCCGGCTTCACCTTATAATAGGTGGCCAGAGCCGACACCGCCGCGCCGGAGGCGTTCATATAGGTCTGGGGCTCCACCAGCAGGACCCGCAGGCCCTCGTAGTCCACAAACCGGGTCAGGGCCTTGCACTTGAGCCGGTCGATCTTCACATGGAGCTGCGCCGCCAGCCGGTCCGCGACCCGGAAGCCGGTGTTGTGGCGGGTGCGCTCATATTCCTTGCCCGGATTTCCCAGGCCCACGATCATCCAGTCGCAGGCAGGCTTTCCAAACAGCATGGCTTAGAACATGGGAGACAGGGAGACCTCGTCATAGGTGCGCTGGATGGCCTCGGCGAACATGGGGGCTACGTCCAGGTACTTGATCTTGGTGTCCTTGGCTTCTGCGGGCGCGGGGATGGTGTTCAGCAGCACCAGCTCGTCGATGACGCTGGCCTGGATGCGCTCGATGGCGGGGCCGGACAGCACGCCGTGGGTGGCGCAGGCATAGACCTCCGTGGCGCCCTTGTCGTGGATGGCCTTGGCGGCGTTGCACAGGGAACCGGCGGTGTCCACCATATCATCATAGAGGATGCAGCGTTTGCCGGCCACGTCGCCGATGACGTTCATGACCTCGCACATGTTGGCCTTTTCACGCCGCTTGTCCACGATGGCCAGGCTCATGCCCATCCGGTTGGCGAAGGTCCGGGAACGGCCCACGGAGCCCACGTCGGGGGAGACCACCACCATGTCCTCATGCTGGGGGAACTTGTTCAGGTAATACTTCATGAAAACGGAGACGCCGTGCATGTTGTCCACCGGGATGTCGAAGAAGCCCTGAATCTGAGCGGCGTGGAGGTCCATGGTCAGGACGCGGTCCGCGCCGGCGGCTTCGAGCATGTTGGCCACCAGTTTGGCGGAGATGGGATCGCGGCTCTTGGCCTTGCGGTCCTGACGGGCGTAGCCGAAGTAGGGCATCACGGCGGTGATGCGGCCCGCGGAGGCGCGCTTGCAGGCGTCGATCATGACCAGCAGCTCCATCAGATTGTTGTTGACGGGCTTGCAGGTGGATTGCAGCAGGAACACATCGGAGCCGCGGACGGTCTCGTTGATGGAGACGGATACTTCGCCGTCGGCAAAGGTGGTGACGGTGCAGTCGCCCAGGGGCAGCCCCAGGGCCTTGCACACGCCTTCAGCAAAAGGGCGGTTGGCATTGGCGCAGAGTACCTTGACGTCTTTTCCGTGAGAAATCATGGTGTTCTTTTCCTTTCTTTACGACCTTTTTTCTTTCTTTCTAAAAGGGGAAGTTCCCCAAAATGGATGAAGGGAATGTGGGCCGCTTCGGCAAAAAAGAAACGCCCCACGCCACCGACGGAAGGAATCCACCGGCCATGAGACTACAGCAATCCCCTATCGCGCTGCGGCACAGGGCGGACATATTCAGTTTTAACAGAAATCCCGGGATACATACGCATCAAGGAAAATCCTTCCACCGGAGTCACGACCTTTCCGCAAGCATTGAGGGACAGAATCCCATGTATCCATAGTATATCAAAGAAACTTCCGTTTGTATAGGGTCTTTCCCCCATAAAAACAGAGATTTCCCAGGGTAAAAATTGAGAAATTTTGCACGAAAAGACACAAAGAAACCGGCCGCCGGGCCGGAAACGGAAATAAGACGGTGTGCAAAGCACCCTCGTGCCCCCTTTCAGGGGGCACGAGGACCGGCTCCGGGCGCAGAATTTACAGAATTCTCACAAAGAAACGAAATTCTCCACTTTTCTGTGGGGGCGAAGTGTGGTAGAATGAAGGGAAAAGAATGGACTATGGAGCGTCGTTATGATCGAACTTCTCTCTCCCGCCGGTTCCATGGAGGCCCTCCGGGCCGCCGTGCAGAATGGGGCCGACGCGGTTTATCTTGGATACGGGGACTTCAACGCCCGGCGGAACGCGAAAAACTTCTCTGTGGAGGAGCTGCAGGACGCCGTTTCTTACTGCCATGTGCGGGGCGTGCAGGTCCACCTTACTTTAAATATTCTCATCTCCGACCGGGAGATGCGGCAGGCGGCGGAGATCATCCGCGTGGCCGCCGGTCTGGGCGTGGACGCGTTTATCGTCCAGGACCTGGGCGTGGTGCAGCTGTGCCGCCAGGTGGCCCCCGGCGTGCCCATCCACGCCTCCACCCAGATGAGCATTCACTCCCTCGAGGGCGTCCTTCAGGCTGCCGACATGGGCGTCAGCCGGGTGGTGCTGGCAAGAGAGCTGCCCCGGGAGGAAATTACCTTTATCTGCCGCAACAGCCCCGTGGAGATCGAGGCCTTTGTCCACGGCGCATTGTGCATGTGCTACTCCGGCCAGTGCTACCTCAGTTCCGTCATCGGACGGCGCAGCGGCAACCGGGGCCAGTGCGCCCAGCCCTGCCGCCTGCCCTACGGCTACGGCCGCTTTGAAGAGACCCGCTATCCTCTGAGCCTCAAGGACAGCTGCCTCATCGCATATCTCTCCGAGCTGAAAGCCATGGGCGTGGCCTCGCTGAAAATTGAGGGCCGCATGAAGCGGCCGGAGTATGTGGCCATCGTCACCCGGATTTACCGGGCGGCCCTGGACGGCAAGGCCGTGACCCAGGAGGACCTGCGGCAGCTGGAGGCTGCCTTCTCCCGCCAGGGCTTCACCCAGGGCTACTATCTCAACGAAAAGGGACCGGACATGTTCGGCGTCCACCAGGACCTGGGCGAGGACCGGGAGCTGCTGGCCGCCGCCCGGGCCACCTATGAGCGGGGCGAAAATCCCCGGGTGCCGGTGAAGTTCTACGCCATGATCCGGGCCGGGGAGGAAAGCCAGCTGGCCGTGGAGGACGAGCAGGGCCGCGTCTGCAAGACCAAGGGGCCTGTGCCGGAGCCCTCCGTCCGCCGGGAGCTGACCGCCGCGGAGCTGGAAGAACGGCTGAAAAAGACCGGCGGCACCCCCTACTACTGCACCGGCGTCCGGGCGGCCATCGGCCCGGGACTGATGCTGCCCGCCGCTTCCATCAACGCCATGCGCCGGGAGGCCTTGGACCGGCTGACGGCCCTTCGTGGCCGGGTGGAGCAGCCCCACATGGGCGCCTACAGCCGCCTCGCCGCCTACGACGGCATCCCCGGCGAGGCAAAGCTCACCGTGGCGGTCCGCACCGTGGACCAGATCACGCCGAGGCTTTTGAAGATGAACCCGGCGGTGTTGTATGTGCCACTGGCGGAGCTGGCGGCCCACCCGGAGCTGCAAAGCCGGGTCGGCGTGGACACGGAGTTGACGGCTATTCTGCCCCGAGTCATTCTGGACCGGGAACGGAGCAAAATTGCCATGCTGCTGGAGCGGGTCCACGCCATGGGCATCCGTCATGTGCTGGCGGGCAACCTGGGACAGATTCGCCTGGCCCAGCAGAAGGGCTTCGCCGTCCGGGGCGACTTCGGGCTGAACATCTATAATTCCAGAGCCATGCACTATCTCCGGGAGCAGAAAATCGAGAGCCAGCTGGTCAGCTTTGAAATGACCCTGCCCCAGCTCAGGGACCTGAGCAAGGCCGTGCCTGTGGAGGTATTGGTCTACGGCCGCCTGCCCCTGATGCTCATGGAGAACTGCGTCATCAAAAACCGCACGGGCAGCTGCTCCTGCGAAAATCCCACCAAGCTCGTTGATCGCATGGGTGAGGAATTCCCGGTTCTGAAAGACCCCGGCACCTGCCGGAACGTGTTATACAACGGCAAAAAGCTGTACATCCTCGACAAGCTGTCCTCCCTCCGCGGCATGGGACTCTGGGCCCACCGCCTGTCCTTCACCACGGAAAACCCCAGCGAGGTGGACGGAGTGCTGGCCCAGTACCAGGGCCAGGCCATGTTTGATCCGGGCACGTGTACGAGGGGACTGTATGTCAGAGGTGTGGAGTAAGGCATTAATGAAGGATGAATAATGAATAATTGAGGTATTTTCCTTCGGAAAATAATTGAATTTGTCCCGAAGGGACACCACAATTATTCATTCTTCAATATTCATCATTCATGATTCATTAAAAAACAACTCTCTCGGAGGCATCCATGCTCATTCTCGCATCCAAGTCCCCCAGGCGGCGGGAGCTGCTCGCTATGCTGGGGGTCGCATTTGAAATTATCACCGCCGGTATTGACGAGACCATGGATCCGGCTTTGCCGCCGGAGGTCAATGTGGCCCGGGTGGCGAAGGCCAAGGCCATGGCCGTGGGGGCTGCCCATCCGGGGCGGCTGATTCTCTCCGCCGACACCATTGTGGTGGTGGACGGCCGGATTCTCGGCAAGCCCCATTCCGAAGAAGAGGCCAGGGCCATGCTCCGCAGCCTCTCCGGCCGGCGCCATACGGTCATGACCGGCTTCTGCCTGTGGCAGGACGGGGTCTCCGACGTCCATGTGGAGCAGACCCATCTCCGGTTCAAGCCCCTGTCTGATTCGGAGATCGACGCCTATGTGGCCACCGGGTCCCCTCTGGATAAGGCCGGGGCCTACGGCATCCAGGATCAGGCGGCGGTGTTTGTGGAAGCCCTGGAGGGCGATTATTACAATGTCATGGGCCTGCCTCTGTGCGCGCTGACCAAGTGTCTGCGCCGCCGGGGCGTGGCCGTGTTAGGAACGGTGGAGCCATGAAAAAGAAACTGCTGACCTCCAAAATCAAAACCATCCTCATTCTGGCCGTGGCCCTGGCCATCGTCACCACGGTCATCGCGGCGGTCTCCGCCGGGGTGCCCGCCGGAGAGAACATCGTGGGCACCCTGCTCTCCCCCATCCGCAGCGGTGTGGCGGCCATTGACCGGCAGGCTGTGCGGCTGTATAATTATATTTTCTCCTATGAATCTCTGAAGGCGGAAAACGCCGAGCTGAAGCGGCAGATCCTGGAGATGCAGGAGGACGTGCGGACCGCCCAGGAATATCAGAGAGAAAACCAGCGGCTGACCCAGCTTTTGGAGCTGGCCGACGAGCATGAGGATTACAAGTTCGAGCCGGCCTACATCATTTCCTGGGATTCCTCCAACTGGCGCAGCACCTTCACCATCGGCAAGGGCGCCAACAGTGGTCTGGAGGCCGGTATGTGCGCCGTGACGGAGAACGGCCAGGTGGTGGGCCTGATCACCGACGTGGGGGCCAACTGGGCCACGGTGACCACCATTTTGGACAGCAGCCTGGAGATCTCCGCCTCCATCGCCTCTTCCGGCTACACCGGTGTGGTCCAGGGTACGTACCAGTCCGAGGACACCCAGATTTTGCGCATGAACTATCTGCCCACCGACGCCGTGCTGAAAAACGGCGACCAGGTGGTGACCACCGGCTCCACCCTGTATCCCAAGGACCTGCTGCTGGGCTACATCACCAACGTGTCCCTGGACGAAACCGGCGTGGCCAAATACGCCGCCCTGGAAGCCAGCTGCAGCCTGGACGGATTGGAGCAGGTGTTTGTGATCACGGAGTATGAGAACCGGTAAGGCCGCAATCAACACATGTCATTGCGAGGAGCGAAGCGACGCGGCAATCCGCGGTTCTTTTGCAGACGCTGGATAAAGGGAACGGATTGCCACGACCAGTGTGCGCACTGGTCTCGCAATGACAGGGAAAAACGGACCCGGCTTCCAATTACGCATGTCATTGCGAGGAGCGAAGCGACGTGGCAATCCGTACTCCCCTTGCAGGCATCTTATGAATGCGAAAGGGTTCTGATCCGACATGACCTACTATGTCTACATCCTTTCCAACAGTACCAACGTTACCATCTACACCGGTGTGACCAATGATCTGGTGCGCCGTGTGTACGAACACCGGCATGAACAGGACCCCAACAGCTTTACAGCCCGGTATGGCGTCCACAAGCTGGTCTATTTTGAAGAAACCTCTGACGTCCGGGCGGCCATTGAACGGGAAAAGCAGATCAAAAGCTGGAGCCGGGCGAAAAAGAACAAACTCATTGAGAAAAAGAATCCCCGCTGGGCGGACTTGTACGAAACGATCCTGCCATAGGGGAACGGATTGCCACGCCAGTCTGCGGACTGGCTCGCAATGACACGGAAGATCGAAAACTGCATCAAAACAGGAGCAGCCATGAACAAAACCTATCGCAATATTTTAATGTGGGTCTTATATGCCCTGCTGTTTTTGGCGGTGATGGTTGTGCAGACCGTCATTTTCGGCAAGCACCGGTTCTTTGGGGTCAAGCTGAGCTTGATTCCCGTGGCCGTGGCCTGCATCTGTATGCAGGTGGGCCATGAGCCCGGGGCGGTGTTTGCGCTGGCGGCGTCGCTGGTGTGGTGCTGGACCGGGGCCGACGGCGGCTCCGTGGGCATCGTCACGTTGACGGTCACGGGGATTCTCTCCGGGTACCTTTGCGACGCCGTCTATGCCCGGCGGCTGATTCCGGCCCTGTGCCTGAGCCTGGGGGCGGTGCTGTTCCATGAGGGCGTGCTGTTCCTGGTCAAATTCTATTTAAACGAGACGGACATCGGATTGTGGCGGTGGCTGCCCGTGCAGGCGGGCCTGTCGCTGCTGGCCTGCCCCTTCGTCTATCTCTTCTCCAAGCTCATCCGAAAGGCAGGTGACGCCTGATGGAACGGCGGGCGCGTTTTCGCATCGGCCTGTTTGTCACGCTGATTCTGGCCGTGATGGCCCTGTTCACCTTCCGGCTCTATAAGCTCCAGACCGCCCAGAACGAGGAATCCCTGCGGGAGGCCGACGCCATCACCTATCAGACCACCGTCAAGGCCTCCCGGGGTGAGCTGCTGGACCGCAACGGCACGGTCCTGGTGACCAACCGGGCCAGCTACAACGTCATGATCATCCACACGGTCTTTTTCAGCCAGAAGAACCAGGACCTGAACCAGTCGGTTCGGAACCTTTTGAACCTATGCGACCAGCTGGGCATCGAGCCCATCACCACCTTCCCGGTGACTTCCACCCGGCCCTATGCCTACACCCTGGACGAGACCTCCTCGGTCTATCAGGACTACTTCCGCCGCTTCCTCCGAAGCCGCGGCTGGGACACGGATATCACCGCCCAAACCCTGGTCCACAATCTGCGCCGGGCCTATGAGATTCCCGACGACTGGCCGGAGGAGGACGTCTACCGGGTCATCTCCGTCCGCTATGAGATCTCCCTGCGGGCTGTGGACAACATGCCCCTGGACAACTACACCCTGGCCGAGGACGTGTCCCCCGAGGCCCTGGCGGCCATCGTGGAGCTGGGCATCCCCGGCGTCATCGTGGAGACTGCCACGGTGCGGGAGTACAAGACCCCCTACGCCGCCCACATTCTGGGCCACACCGGCGATATGAGCCTGGAGGAATACCAGGGCATCTACAAGGAGCAGGGCTATCCCATGAACGCCGTGGTGGGACGGGAAGGCGTGGAGCTGGCCTTTGAGGAATACCTCCACGGCGTGGACGGCGTCAAGCAGACCACCATCACCGCCGACGGCGAGATTTTGAGCCAGACCTATCTGTCCGTCCCCCAGCCCGGCGCCAATGTGGAGCTGACCATTGACATCGATTTGCAGGCCGTGGCCGAAGAAGCCCTGGAAAGGGTCATTCTGGACCTGCGGGAGAACGGTGTGGGCACCCATCAGGAGGGCACCGACGCCGAGGGCGGCGCGGTGGTGGCCATGGATGTGAAGACCGGCGAGGTGCTGGTCTGTGCCAGCTATCCCACCTATGACCTGTCCACCTATCACGAGGATTTCAACCAGCTGAACGAGGACGTCTACAAGCCCATGTACAACCGGGCCTTGCTGGGCACCTATCCCCCCGGCTCCATCTATAAGATGGTCACGGCCATCACCGGCGTGGATTACGCCAGCTGGGGCCGCTATGCCCCCGTGACCGACGAAGGCCGCTACACCAAGTATGAGGAATACGGCTACACCCCGGCCTGCTACATCTACACTTCCACCAACGGCGCTGCCACCCACGGCACCGTGAACATGATGGAGGCCATCAGCGTCTCCTGCAACTACTATTTCTATGAGGTGGGCCTGGCCGTGGCCACCAAGGACGTGGACTATGTGGCCATGAAGCTGGGCCTGGGCGAGCCGACCGGCATCGAGCTGGCGGAGAACACCGGCACCCGGGCCAATGAAGAGACCAAGGCCGAGGCCTACTACGGCACCGACTCCGCCGCCTGGAACGAGGGCGACAAGCTCCAGTCCGCCATCGGCCAGGGCCTCAACGCCTTCACCCCCATGCAGATGGCCTGCTACACGGCGGCCCTGGCCAACGACGGCACCCGCTACAGCGCAACCTTCCTGCGCCGGGTGGTGTCCTGGGACTTCCAGGAGCTTCTGGAGGAAAACAGCCCGGAGATCGCCGATCAATTGGAGATTTCGGAAGAGGCTCTGCTGGCTTACCATGAGGGCATGGTCATGGCCGCCACGGACACCAGCTCCTTCAACGGCGGCACTGCCCAGAAATATCTGCACGACCTGCCCTACACCGTGGCCGCCAAGACCGGCACCGCCCAGCACGGCTCCGGCGGCTCCGACAACGCGTCCTTCGTCTGCTTCGCCCCCGCCGAGGACCCGCAGATCGCCATCGCCATCTACGTGGAAAAAGGCGCCCAGGGCGGCAACCTGGGCCAGATTGCAAGAGCAATTTTGGAGGCATACTTCTCCCAGGAGAGCAAGTACGAGACAACAAGCGGAGAAAATATACTGAATTGACAATTGGAAATTTTGCGCCAGCCCCTGTGCCCCTACGGGGGCACGAGGGGAGCGTTTCAACTTTATAATTCCGTCCCCGAAGGGGACACCATAATTGTCAATTGTCAATTATCCATTGTCAATTGCGACGGAGGTACCTATGACCGACCAATCGAGACTTCGGAATTTTTCCATCGTGGCCCATATTGACCACGGCAAATCCACCCTGGCGGACCGGCTTTTAGAGGAATGCAACACCATCGATATCCGGGAGATGGAGGACCAGATTCTGGACAACATGGAGCTGGAACGGGAGCGGGGCATCACCATCAAGGCCCGGGCCGTCCGGCTCAACTACCATGCCGACAACGGGGAGGACTATGTCCTGAACCTGATCGACACGCCGGGACACGTGGACTTCAACTATGAGGTCTCCCGGAGCCTGACGGCCTGTGAGGGCGCGGTGCTGGTGGTGGACGCCTCCCAGGGCATCGAGGCCCAGACCCTGGCCAACACCTATCTGGCCATTGACGCGGGCTTGGAGGTG
>CAMEIU010000070.1 GCA_945918815.1 uncultured Clostridia bacterium | reverse complement strand
CACTCGGCGATGCTGACGTACTTTGCCAGCATGTCTCCCAGGCCGGATTTCAGCATATGCAGCGGCGCCTGTTTCAGAATGTCCACGTCGCCGAGAATCACGTCGGCGCAGCGGGTGGGCAGCGACACCTTCAGGCCGTCCATGGACATGGAGGACGTGGCGCTGGCATAGCCGTCCATGGAGGGAGCCGTGGCCACGATGACGTACTTCCGGCCGGAGATGCGGCTGAGAATCTTGCCGGTGTCGTTGAGCACGCCGGAGCCCACGGCCACGATCAGGTCGCAGCTGTGGTCAAAGTGCATCACCGCCGCGCCCACGGCCTGCTCGTTGGGCTCCAGATGGGCGTCCGGGAACACATATTTGGCGTAAGCCAGACCGGCTTCCTCCAGAATCCCACACACCGTCTCCCCGGCGGCGGCAAAGGTGTTTTGGTCCGCCAATACAAAGGGCTTTTTCGCTCCATAGCGGTTGACGATCTCCGGCAGGCGGCGCACCGCCCCTTTGCCCACAACCACCTCGTCGATGGCCGCCGCGTGGACCTTGCCGCAGCCGCAGCGTCCCGTTCCCAAATCCTGCTTCACAGCCAGACCTCCCCGTCCAGATCCCGTTCTGTTGATTTCGCGCCTTGTAAAAAAAGCCGCCGCAAACCGAAACGGTCCACGGCGGCATGGCGGAGTGGGTGGGATTCGAACCCACGTGTGGTTGCCCACAAACTGATTTCGAGTCAGCCCCGTTATGACCGCTTCGATACCACTCCAATACGGTGTGATTATACCAGCTCTTCCGGGGAAAATCAAGCCTTTTAGCGTTCAGGGGGCGGCTTCCAACAGGCCGCCGTTGGCCTCCAGGGCGGCGATCATGGAGGCCAGACCGTCCCCCAGCAGCCGGGCCGAGCGCATGGCCTGCTGCAAGGTGTTGCCGTTGCTGCCGACCTCCACCAGAAGGGAGCCGGGGGTCATATGCTGATTGAACCGCTCGGTCCGCAGGTCCAGGCTGCGGCACAGCCCGGGGTAGGCTCCCGCCAGCACCGACTGGAGCTTCAGCGCATTGGCCAGGTTCTCCTGCCAGTTGGGATGACTGAGGCCGCCCTGATCCGTGCCCACCACCAGCATCAGCCTGGCGCAGCTCTCGCCGTTCTCCGTGGCGGACAGGGCCACGGCCTGGCCCGATTCGTCGGCAACGGCGTCCCGGTGGACGTCGATGACCATCTGAATGCCGGGATACTGGTCCAGCCATTGCTGAATCCGCTCCAGCGCCGCGGCATAGGAGCCGTTGTAGGATGGATAGTCGTTGAGGGCCTCGTCGTGAATGACCTCGATGCCGTGGGCTTCCAGGGTCTCGGCCAGGACCCGGCCCACCTGGACCACAGAGCGGTCCGTGTCCAGGGTCCGGTATTCGCTGCTGGCTTCGTACTCCCAGCCGGCCTCCTGGGTGTAGGCCTCGGTGGCATGGGTGTGGAGAATGAGAATCTTCGGCCCATCACCGGAGAAATCCAGGGCCGACGGCCGGGCCAGCAGGGCGGCCTTGTCCACGGGATAGGTGCAGCCGCCCTCCATGGCAATCTGCTCTGCGGTAGCCAGATTGGCGGGCAGGGGCGCGGAGACGGCTTCGCTGGATGTGACCTGCGCCTCGATCTCCTGGACCGGCTTCTCCTCCGGCGACTCCGCCGCCGGTTCCATCCGCAGAACATACAGGGACTGCTCCTGCGCCGGTTCCTCCGCCTGGGTCACCTGGCCGGTCTCCAGAAAGACCATCCAGCGGGCAAAGTCCGTACTCCTGGCGGCAGTGGAAATCCACGCCGCCGCTTTGGCGTCCAGGCCCAGAAACATGCACAGCCGGAGGCAAACCGACACCGCCAGCATGGCCGCACAGCAGCGGCGGCTCTTTCGTTCGTACATCTCCCATCCCTCCATGGACATTCTATGCGGCAGCGGGACTGTTTAGGACTGACAGGGTTGCAATTCGATGGAGAAGGGGCTATAATATGGTTCACTGAAAAAATAGCAAATACGCGGCACGGGGAATTGGGATTTGGCGATGTGATGCACTGGCGCGGGAGCGCCCAAGGCTCCCTTGTGTAAAGGGAGCTGTCAGCGAAGCTGACTGAGGGATTGTTTTTTCCTGCTACGCAAGATGCTGGAACTGCCATACAATCCCTCCGTCACGGCTTCGCCGTGCCACCTCCCTTTACACAAGGGAGGCTTTGGCCTTTTGCAAACCGCAACGACTCTACAAATCCCGATTTCCACATCCGCCTGCGTCTGATCCGGCGCACCCGAAAGGAACTCCTATGAAGCAATCCAACTCTGCCCATGACCGTCCGTCTCTTCTGAAGCTCGTCAACGCCCCGGCCTATTCCCATTGGAAGCTGCTGCTGTTCTGGCCTGTGTTCGGCATCCTCTTCGCATTGGCGGAGCGGGGCGGCCTGCCGGTGACCTATCACCCGGTCTATGTGCCCCTGGACGACCGGATTCCGTTCTGCGAGTATTTTCTGTTTGCCTATCTTTTCTGGTTTGTGTTCCTCATCGGCATGCTGGCCTATACGATCTTCTTCGACCCGCCGGCCTTTCGGAACATGATGTGGTTTATCATCCTGACCTACGCCGTCACCATGGCCGTCTATTTCCTCTATCCCACCTGCCAGGAGCTGCGGCCCGTGGAATTTCCGAGGGACAACGCCCTGACCCGGTTCATCCGATGGTATTACGTCTTCGACACCAACACCAACGTCTGCCCGTCCATCCATGTCATCGGCTCCGTGGCCGTGGTGGTGGGCGCCTGGTACAGCCGCCGGTTTTCCACCCCGGGCTGGAAGGCCGCTTTTTCTCTGATGGCTGCGCTCATCAGCGCGTCCACGGTGTTCCTCAAGCAGCACTCCATTTTGGACGTGATGGCCGCTGTGCCGGTGTGCGCTGTGGTCTGGTGGCTGGTCCATCGGATTGATTTCTCAAAAAAATTCCAGAAAACCCGTTGAGAGATGGGACAAAAGCGTGTATAATGCAAACTAGAAGATTGCGGCCGGGCCGCAAATTATGGAGGTAAGAAGATGTTTACCAAACTGATTGACGCACTGAAAACCACCCGCCGGACCATCGTGTTCACCGAAGGCCCCGACGCCCGTATTTTGGAAGCCACCGACCGGCTGAAGAAGGACGACCTGATGGACGTCATTCTCATCGGCAACGTGGAAGAAGTCAAGGCTGCTGCTGCCAAGGGCGGCTTCGACATCGAAGGCGTGGAGATCCTGGATCCCGCCACCTATGAGGGCATGGATGAAATGGTTGCCAAGATGGTGGAGCTGCGCAAGGGCAAGATGTCCGCCGAGGACTGCGCCAAGGCGCTCTCCAAGGGCAACTACTTCGGCACCATGCTGGTGAAGATGGGCAAGGCCGACGCCCTGCTGGGCGGCGCCACCTACTCCACCGCCGACACCGTCCGTCCCGCCCTCCAGCTCATCAAGACCAAGAAGGGCGCCCATCTGGTGTCCTCCGCCTTCATCCTGACCCGTCCCGGCGACGACAACCTGAGCAAGCTGTGCATGGGCGACTGCGCCATCAACATCAGCTATGAGGATACCGTGGACAAGGAAGGCAACGTCACCGTCTCCGCCGCCCAGAAGCTGGCCGAGGTCGCCGTGGAGTGCGCCAAGACCGCTGAGTTCTTCGGCATCGATCCCAAGGTCGCCATGCTGAGCTTCTCCACCAAGGGCTCCGGCAAGGGCGCCACCGTGGGCCTGTCCGCCGAGGCCACCAAGGTTGCCCAGCAGCTGGCGCCCGAGCTGGCCATCGACGGCGAAATGCAGTTTGACGCCGCCGTGTCTCCCACCGTCGGCCAGCTGAAGTTCCCCGGCTCCAAGGTCGCGGGCTACGCCAACACCTTCGTGTTCCCCTGCATCGAAGCCGGCAACATCGGCTACAAGATCGCCCAGCGTCTGGGCGGCTATGAGGCCTACGGCCCCATCCTGCAGGGCCTCAACGCCCCCATCAACGACCTGAGCCGCGGCTGCAACGCCGACGAGGTCTACAAGATGGCCATCATCACCGCCGGTATGGCCTGAGTTCCAACCTGCAAACCAAAATGGGAGCGCAAACATCGCGCTCCCATTTTTTCACGACGCACCGGTTCCGTGCCCCCCTGTAGGGGCGGCTATCAGCCGCCCGCATGGGGCGCAGGGGCGCTCCCTATCTTTCCATTCCTCTGAGGTATTTTTCATGCAGCTCACCAACTATCTCGGCGACAAGCCCTTCTGGCAGGTGACGGCCAGGCTGGCGCTGCCGGTCGCCATTCAAAATGTGCTCGCCAGCTCCTTTCAGATCATTGACACCATGATGGTCTCCCGGCTGGGCGACGTGACCCTGTCCGCCGTGGGTATGGCCGCCCAGTGGGGCTGGCTGTCCACCATTCTGATCTTCGGCCTCTGCTCCGGCATGTCCGTGTTCGTGGCCCAGTATTGGGGCACCCGGGACTACAAGGGCATCCGCCGGGTCCTTGGAATCGGCCTCATGACCTGCCTGCTGCTGTCCCTGGCCTTCCTGGCGGTGGCCCTGGCCATGCCCACCGGGGTGGTCCGCCTGTTCAACCGGGATCCGGCCGTGCTGACCGTTGGCAGCCGGTATCTCTCCATTGTCTGCTTCTCCTATCCGGCCGTGGCCCTGACCAACGTGCTGTCCACGGTCCTGCGGAACACGGAGCGGGTCAAGCTGCCCATGTATGTCTCCGCCGTCACCACCGTGGTCAACGCCGCCGCCAATTACTGCCTGATCTTCGGCAAGCTGGGCCTGCCGCAGCTGGGCGTGGCCGGTGCGGCCATCGCCACCTGCATTTCCTCCTGGCTGGGACCGGTGCTGCTCATCCTGTTCTCCCATATGGAAAAGAACCTGCTGACAGGCCCCGTCCGGGAGCTGCTGCAATTCGGACCGAAAAATCTGGCGTTGTTCTTCCGCCGGGCCCTGCCGGTGATTCTCAACGAGGGCATGTGGTCTCTGGGCATGATGGTCCTGAGCATGATCTATTCCAACCTGGGCTATGAATACTACGCCGGCATGACCATTTTCAAGACGTTTTCCGATCTGACCTTCGCCTTCTATATGGGCCTTGGCAACGCCTGCGTCATCATGGTGGGCAAATCCGTGGGTCAGGGCAAGATCCGGCGGAGCGTGCAGGACGCCACACGGTTTTCCGTGCTGCTTCCCCTGGCGGGTCTGGTCCTGGGAACGCTGACCATCCTGTTCCGCTACCCGCTGATCTCCGTCTTCTCCGCCGGGGACAACCTGTCGCCTTTGACCTTGCAGACGGCCCTGTCCGTGACTGTGTTCTGCTCCCTGGAGGTGTTCCTCCGCAACCTTTCCTATGCCCATGTGGTGGGTGTGTTCCGCTCCGGCGGCGATACCCTCCACGGCATGGCCTGTGACCTGGGCAGCCTGTGGCTGGTGGGCATTCCCCTGGCGTTCCTGGCGGCCCATGTGTTCCACTGGCCCTTCCTGGCAGTGGTGGCCGCGGCTTATCTGGGGGAGGACATCCCCAAAGCCATCCTCTGCCTGCGCCACTTCCAATCCCGCCGCTGGCTCATGCCCGTGACGGAGGAAGGAAAAAAGGGCCTGGCGGAATATCGGAAAATCAATGGGGAAGCGTGAATTGGGATTTGTTGATGTGATGTATCGCCCATGTAGGGCGCGGGAAGGTGAATTGCCCGAAGGGCAAGAGAGGCCGGTCTGGACCGCGACCCGACGCGCCGTTTGGCAGCTGGTTCCAGAATGCAGCTGCCTGCATACGGCACGTCCAGTGGCCGTGCCCTACAGAAAGCTGTTCATCTGCAAATCCCAATTTAGCCGTCGTTATTGGAAAGCCTAATGCGTTTTTAATCTTCCTAAAAAGACCGTTTCATCTTGACAGGGTATCATAGGGTCATCTTCAAAGGAGGTATCCCATATGGATATGATGGAAAAAGTGGAAAGCCTGCGGGAGAAGGCAGGCGTCAGTTATACAGAAGCCAAGGCCGCGTTGGAGCAGACCGGCGGCGATTTGCTGGAGGCCCTCTGCTGGCTGGAGCAGCACGGCAAGACCCAGATGGTGGGCGCGTCCTGTTCCACCCAGGACCGGGAGCCGCCCCAGGAGGAACCGCAGCCGGAACCCCATGGCCCGCAGGAAGGCGCGTTCAGGCAGGGCTGCCGTTCCCTGTGGCAGGGTATCGTGGCGTTGATTCGGAAGGGCAACCAGAATCAGCTGGTCATGACCAGCCGGGAGGGCCGCCGGGAGTTCAGCCTGCCGGTGACGCTGTTTGTCATTTTGTTGATTGCCTGCTTCTGGCTGGTGCTGATCCTGATGGTGGTGGCCCTGTTCTTCGGCAACAGCTTCTCCTTCGAAGGCCCGGAGCTCGGCAAAGATGAAATCAACGACGCCATGGGCAAAGCCACGGACTTCGCCGAAAACATCAAGCAGGAGTTCACCGAGAAGCTGTAATATCCATTGACAATGTACAATGTACAATGGACAATGAATGTGTCCCTTCGGGACGATTTGAAATTAAGCAGGCATGAGGGGCGTTCATCTGAAACAAACCCCATTCCTTTCAGAAAGAGGAGATTATGATGTCCAACCGTATTCTGATCGTCGAGGACGAGGAGGCCATTGCCCGGTTTGTGGAGCTGGAGCTCAGGCATGAGGGCTACGAGGTCGGCAAGGCCGCCGACGGGCGCACCGGCTTGGAGCAGGCCCTCCACGGCGGTTATGATCTGGTCCTGTTGGACATCATGCTGCCGGAGCTGTCCGGCCTGGAGGTCATTCGCCGCCTGCGCCGGGAGAGCAGCGTGCCGGTTATCATGCTGACGGCCCGGGATACGGTCATGGATAAGGTCTCCGGCCTGGATATGGGCGCCGACGACTATATCACCAAGCCCTTCGCCATCGAAGAGCTGCTGGCCCGAATCCGCACGGCCCTGCGGAAGCGGCCCGCCGCCGCGCCCTCCAATCTTCTGACCTGCGGCGGCCTGGCCATGGACGCCGCCCGTCACACCGTGACCTACGAGGGCCATCCCATCGATCTGACCAGCCGGGAGTTCGACGTCCTGAAGCTCCTGCTGGAAAATCAGCAGATCGTCCTGTCCCGGGAGACATTTTTAACCAAGGTCTGGGGCTACGACTACATGGGCGAGACCAATGTGGTGGATGTGTATATCCGGTATTTGAGAAGCAAAATCGACGACGCCTTCGGATGCAGCCTGATTCACACGGTCCGGGGCGTGGGCTATGTGCTGCGGGAGGGCTAAATGCAGGAACAAAAATCACCCACCAGCACCCGGAAAATCCTCAGGACCCAGAAGCGGGTCATGAACTGGACCCTGTTTCTCTCCAACCTCTTTGCCCTGCTCCTGATTTTAGGCGCGGGGCTTCTGTGGGAGATGCAGCGTTACGCCGGCGGCTGGGAGGCTCTGCGGCAGACGGCCTTCACGGCGGTCCTGGTCCAGGTTCCCTCCTGGCACGACCCGCTGCTGGTGGAGCTGTATCTGGAAGCAAGCGGCCTGCCGCCCATGACCATAGACATCACGGCCTTCCTGGCATTGCTGTGCGCCGGGCTGCTGGTCTTCTGGATTTTACAGGGGGCCGTCCGAAGAATCACCGAGTCGGTCTGGACCCGGCGGGTCCACCAGTATATGCGCCGTTTGACCGACCTGGCCGACGAGGCCCGCCGCCTCAGCGCGGCCAAGGTCCGCCAGGCGCCGCCGAAGCCCCGGGTGGACGATCTCCAGGATGCCATTTCCCACATCCGTCCCACGGAGCCGGATCGACTCCACACCGGCGACCCGGATCTGAAGGGCCTGGAAGACGCGGTCAACGATCTGCTGGACCGGATGCAGGCCGCCTACAGCCAGCAGACCCGCTTCGTCTCCGATGCCTCCCATGAGCTGCGGACGCCCATCGCAGTGCTGAAGGGCTACGCCGACCTGCTGGAACGCTGGGGCAAGGACGATCCCCAGGTCCGGGACGAGGCCATTGCCTCCATCCAGGCCGAGGCCGACCGCATGAACCGCCTGGTGGAGCAGCTTCTGTTCCTGGCCCGGGGCGACAGCGGCCGCCTGCAATTGAAGCAGGAACCCCTGGACCTCCAGGATCTGATGCAGGAGACCTGGGAGGAATCCCGCATGATCGACCCGAAGCACCAGTGGCTGCTGGACGCCCCTGCGCCCATCCCCTATACGGGCGACCGGGATATGCTGAAGCAGGCGGTCCGCATCCTATCCGACAACGCCGCCAAATATACGCCGCAGGGCAAGGAGATCACCCTCCGGGCCTGTCTGGACCCACAGGGCTGTCCCTGTCTCTCGGTGAAGGACGAGGGCATGGGCATCAAAGGGGAGGACGTCCCCCATGTGTTCGACCGGTTCTTCCGCTCCGACCCGGCCAGAAGCCGCCAGAGCGGCGGCGCGGGCCTGGGCCTGTCCATTGCCGACTGGATCGTCACCCGCCACGGCGGTCATCTGGAAGTCTATAGCTGGGAAGGCGTCGGCACCCGATTCACCATCGTGCTGCCGGTGACAGAAGCATAGCACGCCCGAAAATTGGCACCATCGGGCGACCGCAAGGGTCGCCCCTACAGCAAGTCTCGCATATACGCAAAATTTCAGAATAACGTCCCTACCGTCCACGCCGCCACCAGGAAACCCGTCAGGTCTGCCAACAGCGCCGCCGGGATGGCGTACCGGGTCCCCTTCACATGGGCTGCGCCGAAGTAGACGCTGATGGTGTAAAAGGTGGTCTCCGTGCTGCCCAGCATCACTGCCGCTGTGCGGCCAATGAGGGAATCCGGCCCGTATTCCGCCATGAGATCGCCGCCCACGGCCAGAGCCGCGCTGCCGGAGATGGGCCGGATCAGAATCAGGGGAGCGGTCTCCGGCGGAATACCGATCCGGCGGCAGACCGGCGCCAGAACGCCGGTCAGCAGGTCCATGGCTCCGCTGGCCCGGAGCATGTGGACCGCCGTCAACAAAATCACCAGGGAGGGGACGATGGATTTCAGCATGGAGAGCCCCTCTCCCGCACCGGTGACCAGACTGGTATACACGTCCCGCCTGCCCGCGAGGCCCACGCAGGACACGGCCAGCATCAGGCCCGGCACCAGCAGGTCCCAGATCATTGCGCCCATGCTGCCCCCGCTTTCGCCGCCAACAGTCCCACGGTCACGGAGCAGAGGGACGTGACCCAGACAGCCGGAAGAATATCGAAGGGCGCTGCGGCCCCCAGGCCCGCCCGCACCGCCGCCACCGTGGCCGGAATCAGCTGCACCGAGGCCGTGTTCATGACGATAAGACGGCACATCTCATCGCTGGCCGGTCCGCCGCCGTGGAGCAGATGCATCCGCTGCACCGCCTGGATTCCCAGGGGCGTGGCGGCGTTGCCCAGACCCAGCAGGTTGGCCGACAGATTGCCGCAGAGGGCCTCCCGGGCCTGCCGGTCCCGGCAGGCATCGGGAAACAGCCGCCGGAGTATGGGGGACAGGAGCCGGGCCAGCTTTTCCATCAGGCCCGCGTCGGCCATGAGCCGGTTCAGGCCGCTCCAAAGGCACAGGGGCCCCGCCAGGGTGATTGCCAGCTGAATTCCGGCTTTCGCGCCCTCCAACGCCGCGGCGGAGAGGGCGGCGGTCCGCCCGCTGCACAGGGCGCAGAGGATCGAGAGCAGCAGAAATAAGGTCCAGATCCAAGTCATAGCGTGTCCTCCGTCTGTGGAATTATTTCATTTCTATGACGGGAAACAGGCGCCTATGCAGCGCCTCATGAAGTCTGACAAATTTGGAAGGGAATATATAGGAATAATAGCACTAGACAGCATGCTAAATCCTTGCTATAATTAGATGGATTAACAATAAAGCGGCAGCCCGTTGCGCTTAGAAGGACGTGTATCAAATGAAATCAACTGGTATCGTAAGAAGAGTGGACGAGTTGGGTCGGATCGTTTTGCCCATCGAATTACGTCGAACACTGGACATCGGGGAGAAAGATTCCCTGGAAATTTATGTGGAAGGCAGTTCAATCGTCTTAAAGAAGTATATGCCATCGTGTATCTTCTGTAACGACACGAAGGGCATCGTGAATTACAAAGGGAAAAATATTTGTGCCGCCTGTATGCGCGAGCTGAAGCGGCAGCAATAAGACGAAAGCAAAAAAACACGAGGCTTGGGCGGATAGATGCCAGGTCTCGTTTTTTCTTTGCAAATTATATGGTTAGAGAAATTGGGATTTGTTGATGTGATGTATCGCCAATG
>CAMEIU010000069.1 GCA_945918815.1 uncultured Clostridia bacterium | reverse complement strand
CTGGGCGAGGTCAGCCAGTGCAACGACGACAACACCGACAACCGCTTCAACCCGCCCGTGGGCCGTTTCCCGAAGATCGAGGAGGACGAGCCGCCCTACCGGCTGCTGTGCAACGAATATCCCGCGGCAAAATAATCGGAGGCAGATGATATGCTGTATTCCATTCAAAATCAATTTCTGTCTGTGACCGTCGCGGACCATGGAGCGGAGCTCCAATCCATTCTGGGCCCCGACGGCACGGAGTATCTCTGGCAGGGGGACCCGTCCTATTGGAAGGACCGGGCCATCAACCTGTTTCCCTATGTGGCCCGACTGACCGAGGGCGTCTACGAGCTGGATGGGAAGCAGTACCACATGGACATCCATGGCCTGGCCCCCTACCGGACCTTCCGCCTGGCAGCCCAGGCCCCGGACCGGCTTTGCCTGGAGCTGACGGATACGGAGGAGACCTACGCCCATTATCCAAGACATTTTGCCTTCCGGATTCACTATGTTCTCCGGGAGAATACCCTGGAGATCACCTATGAGGTAGAGAACCGGGACGAGAAAACCATGTACTTCGGACTGGGCGGCCATCCCGGCTTCCGGGTCCCGCTGGCCGAAGGCCGCTCCTTTGAGGACTACCGGCTCCGCTTTGAAGAAACCTGCGAGCCCCGGCGAATCGAGTTTACGCCTGCCTGCTTCCGGACTGGCGAGACCGTGCCGTTCTCCCTCAAAAATGGTACTGTGCTGCCCCTGCGCCATGACCTCTTTGACGAGGACGCCATCGTTTTGGAGGGCGTCTCCCGGTGTGTCACTCTGGAGGCGGAGGGGGCGCCGCATAAAGTCACGGTCCGCTTCCCCCAGATGCCGTATCTTGGCATCTGGCACATGCCAAAGACCGACGCCCCCTATGTCTGCCTGGAGCCCTGGTGTTCTCTGCCTTCCAAACAGGATGATGTTGCAGTCTTGGAAGGGCAGGAGGACCTGCTTCGCCTGCCCACCGGAGAGACCTACCGGAACCGGTGGCAGATCACCCTGGAATGAGGTAATTCAGATGGATTATTATGTGAAAAAACAGGAGACCTCCCGGGAGACCGGGACCAGAGAAGAACCCTTCTCCACCATCCGGCAGGCGGCGGAGATTGCCGCGCCCGGCGACACGGTCTGGATCGGCGAAGGTGTGTACCGGGAGTGGGTGCGGCCTCAGCGGGGCCGCATTGTCTACCGGAATCTGCCGGGAGAGCGGGCGGTGGTCAGTGGCGCGGAGCCGGTTTCCGGCTGGATCGCCTGCGGTGAAAATGTCTGGAAGGCGTCCCTGTCCAACGCGGTTTTGCAGGATTACAATCCCTACGCCGACGAGATCTTCGGTGACTGGTACGACAGCTTCGGCCAGGTCCACCATACCGGCGAGATCTTTCTGGACAGCCAGGCCCTGTATGAGGTCCCGGACCTGGATCACATCCGCCAGCCTGCAGACCGTCGGAACTGGTTTGCCGAGGTCTCAGAGCAGGAGACCACATTCTGGATCTATCTGCCGGAGGGCGACCCCAACGAGCATCAGATGGAAGCCAGCGTTCGCCCCTTCTGCTTCTTCCCGGAGAAGGAGGGCCTCGACTACATCACGGTCTCCGGCCTGACCCTGGAAAACGCCGCCACCCAGTGGGCGCCGCCCACGGCCTTCCAGCCAGGCATCATCGGCCCCAACTGGAGCAAGGGCTGGATCATTGAAAACTGCGTGGTCCGCAACGCCAAATGCGCCGGAATCAGCCTGGGAAAACGCCGTGAGGCCAGGGACAATATCTGGAGCTACGATCCCAAAAAGAGCGGCACCCAGACCTATACGGAGATTGTGTTTGAGAACCTGAAGCGGGACTGGTCCAAGGCGCATGTGGGGAGCCACATTGTCCGGAACAACGAGATCTACGGCTGCGGCCAGACGGGGATCGTGGGCTGCATGGGCGGCGCGTTCTCCGTGATCTCCGGCAACCATATTCACGACGTCAACAACCGCCTGGAATTCGGCGGTGCGGAGATGGCGGGAATCAAGCTCCATGCCGGCATCGACGTGCAGATCGTGAACAACCTGATTCACGACTGCAATATGGCCCTCTGGCTGGATTGGGAGGCCCAGGGGGCCAGAGTGTCCCGGAACGCGTTTTTCGCAAACCGGGAGCAAGATATGATGCTGGAGGTCTGCCACGGCCCCCTCACTGTGGACAACAACCTGTTCCTGTCCGGCTGTAATGTGCTCAACGTGTCCCAGGGCGTGGCCTATGTCCACAACCTCTTCGCGGGCGAGAACAAAATGTTCCAGGAGCCCAACCGCTTTACCATGTACCATTTCCCCCACGATACCTTCGTCCACGGCCTGATGGTCATCTACGGCGGCGACGACAAGATTCTGGGCAATGTCTATCTGGGCGAAGCGGCAGGAAATGCCGTCTACAACGGCTATCCGGACCAGAATTCCAAACAGGACACGCCGGAAAACGGCATGCCTGCGTCCTTCGCCAACAATCCCTTACCGGTCCGGATTCAGGACAACCTCTATTTCGGCGGCGCGAAGCCCTACGCCGGTGAAACCGGCGCGGCGGAGTATGCGGACCTTGCGGCGGAGTTCCAGGTGCGCTGCGAGGATGGACGGTGGTTCCTGGAGACCAACCTGCCGGCGTATGCCTTTGACAAACGCCTGCCTCTGGCCGCCACGGAGACCCTGGGCCAGTCCTTCCAGGCGGAGGCGTCCTATGAAAATCCCGACGGTACGGCCTTTTCCATCGATCACGACTTTACCGGCGCGGTCCGGGGGGAAACCGCCATTCCCGGTCCCTTTGCCGCCCTCGTGTCCAGAATTCCGTTAAATCCCTAATCAAAGGAGCATCACGTCATGACGCCAAGAGAGTTGGTCAATCGGACCCTGGAATTTGAAAACAAGCAGGACCGGGTCCCCCGGCAGATGTGGACGCTGCCCTGGTCCGAGTGGCATTACGGGGATATGATTCAAAAGATTCACCGGGACTATCCCGACGACATCACCGGCGCGCCCTGCGTCCTGCAGGAGCCGACCATTGAGACCGGCGATCCCTACCGCCACGGCGTCAGTCGGGATGCCTGGGGCTGCATGGTGACCAACATCCACGAGGGCCTCATCGGCGAGGTGCGGGATCCCCTGGTCCGCGAGGACGAGTGGGAGGACGTGGAGAGCATCCACATTCCCAGAGAGTGGCTGACCTTCGACCGGGAACGGGTCAACGATTTTTGCAGCAGCACGGACCGCTTCGTCACCTGCGGCTGCTGCCCCCGGCCCTTTGAGCAGCTGCAATTCATCCGTAAGACCGAGAACCTGTACATGGACCTGGTGGAGATTCCGGAGAACATGCAGCGGTTTATGGAAAAGATGCACAGTTTCTACTGCGAGCTTTTGGAGGAATGGGCGAAAACCGAGGTGGATGCCCTGACGTTCATGGATGACTGGGGCAGCCAGCGGAGCCTGCTGATCGACCCGAGAATGTGGAGAGAATATTTCAAGCCCATGTACCGGGACTACATCGACATTGCCAAACGCCACGGCAAGAAGATCTTCATGCACTCCGACGGCTATATCCTCGACATCCTGCCGGACCTGGCGGACATGGGCCTGGACGCCGTCAATTCGCAGATCTTCTGCATGGGCGTGGAGAACCTGCGGCCCCTGGCCGGAAAGATCACCTTCTGGGGCGAGATCGACCGGCAGCACCTTTTGGTGGAGGGCACGCCGGAGGAGATATATCAGGCGGTGGAGCAGGTGCGGGAGACCCTCTGGCGGGACGGCGGCTGCATCGCACAATGCGAATTCGGCCCCGGCGCCAACCCGGAAAACGTCTACGCCGTGTTCCGGTCCTGGAACCGGGATTATGACGATCGGTTATCGTAAGCTATGACGGAGTTCTGTCCCACACTGTCATTGCTGCGAAAAAGCTTTTGCAGGGCACGGCCATTGGACGTGCCGCTTGCAGGCAGCTGCGTTCCATAACCGGCTGCCAATCGGCGCGTCGCGTCGCCGCGAATCGGAAAAAGGGGATCTATATGGAAATTGAAGCGCTTCTCCGGGAGATGAACCTGGAGGAGAAGTTCCGCTTCCTGACCGGAGGCGGCCTCAATCATACAAGTCCCGTGGGGCGTCTGGCGATTCCCTCCATGCGGCTCCAGGACGGGCCCTTCGGCCTACGGATGAAAACCCAGGACCAGCAGCAGGGCATGGCGGACCGGATTCGCTCCGCCTTCCCCAACTGCCACGAGGGCGCGGAGGTGGTCTCCACCGCCTTCCCCAGCGGCGCGGCCATGGGCGCGGCCTGGGATCCGGAGCTGGTGCAGAAGATCGGCGCGGCCATCGGCGAGGAATGCCGCGCCTACGGCGTGCAGGCCATTCTGGGCCCCGCCATGAATCTCAAACGGCATCCCCTCTGTGGCCGGAATTTTGAGTATTTTTCCGAGGACCCGATCCTGACGGAGCATTTGGCGTCCGCCTATGTGCAGGGCGTCCAGAGCCAGGGCGTAGCGGCCTGCCCGAAGCACTTCGCCATGAACAACCAGGAGCGGGACCGCTTCTATGTGTCCAGCGAGGTGGATGGGCGGACCATGCGGGAGCTGTATCTGCGGCCCTTCGAGACCGTGGTGAAGCATACAAAGCCCTGGTCCATCATGTGCGCCTACAACCGCGTCAACGGCGTCCTGTGCTCGGAGCATCATCAGCTGCTGCAGGAGATTCTGCGGGAGGAGTGGGGCTTTGACGGCATCGTGGTCTCCGACTGGGGCGCGGTCCGCAACCGGGCCTGGTCCCTGCTGGCCTCCGTGGACCTGTGCATGCCCTATCAGGAGGAGGCTCTGGACCAGCTGCGGGAAGCCTACGAAAATCACCTCATCGACGACGAGACCGTGAACGAGGCGGTCCGCCGGATGCTTGTCTTCTGCCGCCGGACTGCCCGGGAGCAGCCGCCGCAGGTCTGCGACTTCGAGGCCCATGACAATTTGGCCCTGCAGGCAGCGCGGGAATCCATCGTCCTGTTAAAAAACGCGCATGAGACGCTGCCCCTCCGGCCGGAGAAGCTGAAAAAGCTCCTGGTGGCGGGGGAGACGGCGGCGCGTCCCTATGTCGGCGGCGACGGCAGCTCCCGCGTAGCCAATCCCTACCGTGTGGCCGTTCCCTTGGAGGAACTGCGGAAGTGCCTCGGCGAAGCGGTGGAAGTGGAGTTCCTGGGCGACGATCAGCTTCGCACCTATGAAAATGAGATCGGCCTCATGGAGGGCCTGGTCTGCCGCAAGGCCATGGAGGCCGACGCGGTGGTGGTATTCGCCTCCCAGGACTATTCCTGCTACAGCGAGACCATGGACCGGCCCAGCGTGGAACTGCCGCCCTATCAGGAGCACGTCATCCGCGCCTGCCATCGGGCGGGAAGGCCGGTGATCGTGGTGCTGAACGTGGGCAGCGCGATCTCCACCTGCAACTGGAACCGGGATGCCGACGCCATTCTGGTCTCCTGGCTGGGCGGACAGGCCATGGGCCGTGCCGTGGCGGAGACTCTCTGCGGAAAAAACAATCCCTCCGGCAAGCTGTCGGAGACCTTCCCCCACCGCCTGTCCGACGCGCCCGCCATGGATGCGTATCCCGGCGACGGCTATAAGACCGTCTACCGGGAGGGCGTTTGCATCGGCTACCGCCATTATGACCGGCACCGGATCCAGCCGGACTACGCCTTCGGCTTCGGCCTGTCCTATTCCCATTTTCAATATGCCAATCTGACCCTGGAAGGGGAGCGGCTGTCCTTCGATCTGACCAATGACAGCGGCCGGGACGGCGACGAGATCGCCCAGGTCTATGTGCAGTTCCCGGAGAACGCCTGGGTCAGCCATCCGGTCAAGGAATTGAAGGCCTTCCGGCGGGTCTCTCTGAAGGCCGGGGAGACAAAGCGGGTAGAGATTCCGATGACAGAGGACTTTTTCACCTACTACAATCCGGCCCTCCAGCGCTGGACCACGGAGGCCGGAACCTATACCATCCTTGCGGGCGGCTCCTCCGACAGCCTGCCGCTGTCCGTTCAGACGGAACGTAGTGGCCCGGAACACCTCAGCAGATGGTGACAGAAAGGAATGCTCCATGATTTATTATGTTTCTGCCGCCGCGCTTCGGCCCGGCGACGGTTCCGAGGCGAGGCTGTTTCAGACCATCCAGGAAGCGGCAGATATTGCCCAAAGCGGTGATGAGATTCTGGTGGCCCCGGGCGTCTACCGGGAGCATGTGAATCCGGTCTGCGGCGGCGGGGATGCGGACCACCATCACTGTACCCGTGGCCTCTGGCTGGACTGGCAGGCCCAGGGGACGAGGGTGACCGGGAACCTGTTTCACGACAATGTGCCGCCGGTGGGGACCGAGATCGGGGACGGCATGGGCGAGGACCTGTTTGTGGAGGTGTCCCATGGGCCGACGCTCATGGACCACAATCTGTTCCTGTCCCCCTGCGCCTGCCACCTCAGCACCCAGGGCCTGGCCTTTGTCCACAATCTGATCGCCGGTTCCTTTACCTTCGTGGGCATCGGAACGGACAACGGGACCAAGCGGTTCCCGTCTCCCCGCTATACGCCCTACCATGTGCCCCACAGCACGGCCCTGGCCGGTTTTATGACCATCCTCCACGGCGACGCCCGATTCTATAACAACCTCTTTGTGCAGAAGCCCATCCGGGAAGATCTGGCAGCCTATGCGAAGGACACCGGCTGGGCCGGGCTGGACAAGCTGCATTTTCGCTGCGGGACAAAGCCCTATGACGGCTATCCAACGGCGGCGCAGTATTTTGGCCGCTTCACCGCGGAAAGCGCCGTGGATGGGGAAATCCGGGATATGTATTACGACCATCTTCCCGTCTGGTCCGGCGGCAACGCCTATTTCAACGGGGCCCAGCCCTGGGACGGGGAGCGGGATGCCGGTGTGGATACGACCCATGCCGTGATGCTGGAATTGGCGGCGGAAGGGGACCGCTGGACCCTGCGCACCAATCTCTACGAGGTTTTGCCGGCGCGGCAGCTGCCCGTGATCACGACCGAATTCCTGGGAGAGGCCTTCGAGCCGGAACAGGGGTTTACGCAGCCCGACGGCGCGCCCATTGTGTTCGACCGGGACTATTTCGGAAGCTGCCATGGGGAATCGCCCCTCTGCGGACCCTTTGCCGAAGGGGCGGTGGAGTTCCGGCTTTGACAGCCGCGTGATTTTTTGCGATGCTTGCATAAAAGGAGGCGTCTTAATGGGAGAATTGTTCAATCTGGATTCGCCGCTGATGCGTGTGCTGGGGCGGCTGGCGGAGCTGATGATTCTGAATGTGGTGGC
This sequence comes from uncultured Clostridia bacterium, assembly GCA_945918815.1. GTDB lineage: Bacteria > Bacillota > Clostridia > Oscillospirales > Oscillospiraceae > Avoscillospira. Next base: position 3,002 of record CAMEIU010000069.1, on the reverse strand, counting down.
GCTGCTGTGCGCCCTGCCGGTGGTGACGCTGGGCGCGTCTGCGGTGGGGCTCTATACGGCGGTCCAGAATCTCGTCAACGACGAGGGCCATCCCGTGCGGGATTTCCTCCGCGGCTTCCGGCAGAATTTCTGGCGGGCCACTCTGCTGTGGGTGATCTTCCTGGCCTCCGGCGTGCTGCTGGCGTTCGGCCTGGTGTTTTACGCCGGCATGGAGGGCGCGCTGTTCAGCATCCTCTTTGGCGTCACCATGCTGGCCGCCGTCCTGTGGCTCTTCCTGTTCAGCTGGAGCTTTCCGCTTCTGGCCCGCTTCCAAAATTCCAGTGGGGCCACCCTCTCCAACGCCCTGGTTTGCAGCGTGGCCTATCTGCCCAGATCCGTGGGCATGGCGGCCTTGAATTTCCTGCCCGTGCTCCTGCTGCTTTGCCGGCTGGACCTGTTCCTGTACGCCAGCGTCCTGTGGATTCTGGTCTGGTTCGCCCTGGCAGCCTATCTCAATATCCGCCTTCTGCAAAAGCCCTATGCGCGCATGGACGACGCCGATTACCATCAGCGGCAATGAATCGGCCAACAGCCTGACGAGCCGCTGTCGCTGTAAAAATTCAGACCATTTCCGCCTACAAAAAAGACCATTTTGGCGGCTCATTCTACTGATTTAATTCCATTTCACCCCTTGCCGGTCGGGTGCTCATAAGAAAGTAATTCCGGAAATTACGGGCATCTGCCAGACAGGGTTGGTAAGCGAGATAACGGGGCTGTAAAAGAAGTCCCAAAGCAAAGGGGCTGCCTCACCGCGTTAGTGAGACAGCCCCTTTCTTCTTAAGCCGTTTTTTTCAGCCCCTTGCAAGGGGAGCTGCTAATACATCAGAAAAGAGCAGTGCGATCCGTTTTGCTTCAGAAAGGTCATGTTTCCTGTAGTATGGCAAGGTAGATCCAATCGTTCGTTGAGATATCCGGCAACAGCTTTTCCATGGCGGAGAGGTTGTGCTTCCCGCGCCCTACAGTGTGGGCTTTTTCACAGCAACGATCGTGCGGAGTGCAGCCCTGTCATAAAAATCCACATGCTTACGATAACCGATAACCATAACTGGACAGGGTCTCCGATTTTGCAGCTATTTTGTGAAGGCCTTCTTTCCATCGGCATCCAGCAGCTTCAAGTTGAACATGAATGATTCCCTTTGCGCGCTGGGCTTCCACCACAATCGTGTAGACGCCGCTTTCCCGGATGTTCACCGTAAACGCAGTGGTTTCCCTCCCGTTTCCACGGTAAACGGTTGTCCCGTCCGGCGCTTTGATCTCCATGTACAGAGAGCCTTTCTTTGTTTCAAATTGGATCTGGAGGACGTCCCCTTCGTGCAGTTCCAGCGTGTGCAGATCGGTTCCGTTCATCTTCTCGATATCCAGCAAATAGGCGTCCGGGTTTTTTACACGGCTGCCCGTGAAGCCCTCCCGATTGGAACAGCATAGGAACACGGCAATCCCTGCAAGAACCAGCAGGGGAAGCACCAGAAAAATGGCTTTATTCCTTTTCAGCATTGTCCTGCGCCTCTTTTTTTGATACAGGTTCCATCTTGTATGCTCCTTTGTTTGCGAATCTCAAATTCGCCCATGCGGCATTGCACACTGATGCTGGATGTATGGGGAATACCCAGTAGGCCATCCATTTCCGCCGCAACGGATTCATATTGTCCTCTTGTATGGTGAACCAGCACATAATCCACTGCCTTGATTTTCCCGGCGGCCTGTTTACAGAATTCCCGTACCGGCGAGGCCAGAGAGAATACCCAGATGGGGGTGCAGATGGTCACATGGTCGTAGGCAGTCAGGTCAAGGGCCAGCGGTTCGATGGGCATGGCCCAGCGGTGCATCGCAAATCGCCCGCACCACCAGAAGCCTAACGTGCCTTCGGTGCGTTCGGCGGCTTTGATCTCATAAACCTGCGCACCGGTGCGGTTGAATGCGTATGTGTCCGTTTTATAGATGTTGAAAGCCAATGTCTATTCATTCTTTCGCGGCTTCACTCCACTCTACGCCATCCTCATCTGTCCAGGTATCCGTTCCGTTATAGGTAAAATGCCGTTCCATGCAATCCATATAGGTACCATCCGCCAATTTATAGATTGTCGTCTCGTCGCCGCGGAGGTTCACAATTTCGACCACATCTGCGCCCGGATCAGCAGCGTCCTCCTGGCTTTCATCCTCACCGATTGCCGGCGCATCCGCCTGGACGCCATAAACCCAGTAGATGGTCATGTCCTGATAGTCCATTTCCAGCGCCGCTGTTTCGTTTTCCACGATGATGCGGAAATCGACCGCCATGTTTTTCTGATCCATATCGTTGACCAATCCCGCATGAAGCAGATCATTCTCTATGGTATAAGTACCACTCCCACCGGCTGCTCCGATATACCAGCTCATCTGGCCGTCGCTCCGAATCTCCATGCCGGCGCCCCATTCGCCATAGCCGGGGAACAAATCCAAGGAATCGGCGAATGCGACAAGATCGTTTTTTTCACTGTCCAGATGCCACGGCCCGGCCAAATCGATGCTTTGCTGAATCGGCGCTTCTTCCTTCCCTGCCGCGTTTCCATCTTGAACGGGACTGTCGCTTTGCTGCGGCATCTGCTCAGGGCTTTCTGTATGGGTCGCTTCCGTATGGGTTTCCTGCGGGTCTTGATTGGACGCATCCGCTTTGCTGCACGCTGCCAAAGGCAGGCACAAGATCACCGCCATCAGTAATACAATTATTCTTTTCATGATGAATCATTCTCCTTTTACATGATCCGGTATCCGGATTTCATGAACTTCCTTATGTAATTCCAGAAAAAGCGTTCTTTTTTGAACACTACCTATCGTTCGGTCGGTTGCAGTCTCAAAATGGTGCGGCCGTGCCTGTGCGGACACAACCGCAGTGTTCTGTAAGTGGGAAGCTATCCTGCTCTGTAAATTGGGATTATGACTATCGGTTTTAGTAAGCACACGGATTTTTATGACAGGGTTCCGCC
>CAMEIU010000068.1 GCA_945918815.1 uncultured Clostridia bacterium | reverse complement strand
AGAACGGCCTGGACGCCATCCATGACACCGTCCATGAAATGGCCCGCGACGAGGCTCGCCATGGCCGCGCCCTGAAGGGTCTGCTGGACCGGTACTTCAAATAAGAAATCCAATCAAAAGCCAGCCCTCTTTTCCAGGAGGGCTGGCTTTTTCGATTATTTGACAGAGCTTTGCCTTAACTGTCATTGCTGCGAAACAACACAATGCCCACTGTAGGGCGCGGCGACCCGACGCGCCGTGGGGCAGTTGGTCACAGGACGCAGCTGCCTGCATGCTGCGGACTGGCTCGCAATGACAGCGTTTTTTGAGCACTTGCAAAACTTGCAGCTGCTTATTTATGCCGATCGTCATATTTCCGATTTACGGCGCATGGCCGGTGGAAGGATGCGCTCAGTTCCAGATGTCTGTGAACCGCGTTCTCAAATCAAAGGGGAACTGAAATTCGTTGTATTCGTCGTCCAAATAGACGATGTCGTCTTCTGTCCGTGCTTCCTCCGGGATTGTCATGACGTAGGGAGAAAAAGTGACGCCGTTGATGGTATTCTCCGCAAAATCCAGCGTCAGCAGCCGCATCCATCCATTGCCGCCGTGGTATTTGCTCTGGTAATCGATCACAGCAACGTAAACGTCGTTTCCGAATTGATTTTTCAGAATCCCGTGGTCAGAGCCGGTATAATGGCCGTTGATGATCATAAAGATTTGATCGTACTGAGAGAAAATATCCCACTGTTTGGCACATTCCTCGTTGGCCGGTACGATTGGCTGACTGCGGTCCTTCCGCGGCTGAATGAAATCATGCTTTACAACGATGGTCGGCGTGTGGGGATGTTGGTTTAAAATGGTTTGCACCCAGTTCATTGTTTCTTCCGATGGCAGCCAGTCCAAGGCCAGAACCATAATCTCTCCGTCGCCGCATGGAATGAAGTGGTATTGGTTATATCCGTTTTCACTCATTCCGCCAAATGTATCCATCGCAGAGAATCGTTTCTCAGAAAAATAGACTGGATACAGCTCTCGGTCAATTCTCAAGTCATCATAATATGCGTCCAAATCAATCTTTGACGCCTCATCATCCACGTCGTGATTGCCAGTCACCGTAACATAGGGAATGTTCTTCTCATCCAGGATCGACATGGCGTGGGACGCGTTTTCCCATTGCGTTGGAATATACGCCTTGTTTGTGATATCCCCCACATGGAGTACGAATGCAATTTCTTCCTCTTCGGCATGGTCTGCGATCCATTGTGTCTGGGCGTCAAATATTTCGGGCATGAATTGCGCGTATAGCTGTGTGTCTGGAAGAATTGCGAAAACGGTTTGGTCCGGCAGCTCTTTTGTACGGAGCCGGAGCAGCCCGAATACGATCCCGCACAATACAACAATTGCGGCGCATGCAATCAGGATTCCTCTTGTAATCTGTTTCCGTTTCAAAATAATTGCTCCTTTCTTCAAAGCTCCTCCACATACGCGACGGCATCCAGTTTTCGGAGGGACAGAAGCAACTCCTGGCGGGGGACGCCGCGCTGCTGTCGCAGGGTGGCAATCAGGGCGGCGCAGCCCTCGGGGGAGCCGTTTTCATGCTCCAGCAGCACGTCGCCAATCTGGATGTTCTTGGCACGGATGCTCCGCAGGGCCTCGCCCAGGGAGATGTGGGGCTTCAGCTCAATGTAGACCTCCAGGGTCTTGGTGTTCTTCCGCATGGCGGCGTCCACCCGCTGCAGAGCCGTGAGAATCAGGAAAATCAGAATGGCCCCGGAGACGGCCACCTCATAGAGGCCGATTCCCACCGCCAGCCCGACGCCGGCCGCGGCCCAGAGCCCCGCCGCGGTGGTCAGCCCCTTGATCTGGTTGTGCTTGGTGACCACGATGGTGCCCGCACCCAGAAAGCCGATTCCGCTGACCACCTGTGCCCCCAGACGGACGGGGTCGCCGGTGTGGTAGGCCTGGGCCACGTATTGGTTGGTCATCATGACCATGCAGGCGCCCAGGGCCACCAGCATATAGGTCCGCATACCCGCCGGACGGTTTTTCATGCCGCGCTCCGTGCCCACCAGGCCGCCCAGAAAGACGGCGAGCACGGTGCGGCAGAGAATGGAGGAGAGAGTCAGGGGACGCAGGACGTCCAGTTCCACATTCATACGCTTGCGCCTCCTTTCGGCTGGAATAAATGGGGCTGTTAAAAAAGTCTGTCATTGCGAGCCGGTGCGCGCACCGGCGTGGCAATCCGCTCCCCCTTTGACCGCTGCACAGTCAAATCGGGAACTACGACTTTTTTAACAGCCTCAGAAAAAACGGTCAATGCTGCGATTGCAGCTTGGACAGGTACTGCCGGATCCGGTCCGCGTCGGTGTTGATGATCAGCGCTTCGGGGAAGTGAATCTCCCGGAGCATGTCCAGAGCCTTTTCCACCACGCCGACCTCAAATTCGGAGTGGGCGTCGGAATTGACCAGGACGGGGACGCTGTAGCGGGCGCAGAGCCGGGCGATCTCCATGCAGTTTTCAATGGATTTCTGGCGGCAGATGAAGGTGTGGGCGTTGATCTCCACCACTTTCCCGTATTGGCCGAACACGGGAATCACCCGCTCAAAGTCGTACTGGAACGCCGCCGTGCCGGAGTGGCCGATCAGGTCCACGTCCGGATTCCGGGCCAGGGCCAGATAGGACCGGGTGTGGTCCGCCACGGTGCCGGGAACCGTACAGGAGTCGTGATAGGACGCGATGACAAAGTCCATCCGCTGGAGCAGCGCCGCAGGCATATCCAGCCTTCCCTCGTGGTCCATGATATTGGCCTCCACGCCGCGGAGCAGGCGGATGCCATCCACCGTCTCAGGCAGGGAGAGAAGGTTATCGAAGTAGGACAGCGGCGGAGAATCCGCGGTGCCGATTCCGTGGTCGGTGACGCCCAGCAGACAGAGGTTTTTCCGCTTGGCAGCCTCAATGTTTTCCCGTAAGGTGCTGTAGGCGTGGAGGGACGCCAGGGTATGACAATGAAAATCTGCCAAAATCGCAGTTTTCTCATTTACATACATGCCAGCAACCTCTCCTTGGACCGCAGCAGGTTTTCCGGGGTGCAGCAGCGCAGCTCCATCATATAGAGCCCGTCGTAGCCCACCTGACGGAGAGCCTCGCAGAAGCTGCGGTAATCGATATTGCCTTCGCCGATGGGCAGGTGGGAGTCGCCGTCGGCCATGTTATCGTGGAGATGCAGGTGGTGCAGGCGGCTGCCGCAGGCCAGCACGTCGGTGACGATATCGCCGCCGGTGTGATGGCAGTGGCCGATGTCGAACACGATGTCCACATTGTCCCGGTCGATGTCCTCCACAAATTTTACCAGGGTATCGCACCGCACGGTCAGGTGATCCTGATTCAGGTTTTCCGTGTGAATGGTGATTCCGTATTCCTTGGCAATGTCGCAGCAGGTGCGGAACAGCTGGACCGACAGGATCCAGGCGCGTACAAAGGGGTTTTCCACCCAGGCGGAGCTATGGGGGACCTGGGGGACGTGGAGAGAACCGTTTGCCTTGCCGCAGTGCATCACAATCTCCTTGCCGCCCAACTCCTTGGTGTACTTGCAGCAGTTGCGGAATTCGTGTAGAATAGCGCTTCGCAGAACGCTGTTTTCCTCAGACAGATTAAAACCTGAAATATGGACGACCACCTGAGGGTGGTAAGCGGCGACGATTTTACGGATGGCTTCATTGTAGGCGTGGGTGTCCACATCCTCCATGTCCTCGTAATAGGTGACCTCGATGGCATGATAAGCACCGGTACCCAGGACCTGCTCGCCCAGGGTCAGAATGTCCTGCGGCGTGTTGCGGAAGTTGATGTTGAAACCAAAGCGTTGCATCAGAAACGCTCCTTTCCTTTATTCTTTGTTGCGATACTTTTGCGTGGCCAGCAGGGTGATCGCGGAGATGATCATCAGAACCACGATGTAGACCAGCGAATTTGCCTCGGTGTTGGGATCTGTACTCATTTCAGGAGACCGAAGCACAATGCCCAGTGGAATGTTATTCACGTTGTACAGAAGCGCGCTGATGGTGTACTCAGATAACAGACCATTGAAAGAGATTGCCCCGACAGAGATGGCTGTAGGCAAAATCACAGGCCAGACCACCCGGCGGAAGGTGTAGAACGCGCCGCCGCCCAGAGAGTGGGCCGCCTCCTCATGGGAGTCGTTGATGGCATAGAGGGAAGCCCGGACCAGCCGCATGGAGGACGGTATTTTGCTGACGGTGTAAGCAATCGGCAGGAGCCAGAAACCGCCCAGCAGAATTTGACCGAAGACCAGGACGTTTGGCTCAGAGTAGGTGGTGATCATACCGACGACCAGCATGGTAGCAGGCAAGATCCAGGGGATGAGCAAAGTCATTTCCAGAATCTTTGTGGCCATGCCCGGATGCTTCTTGATGGCCAGGGTGGAGGGGATGGTGATCAGCATGACCATCAGAACCGCCAGCAGGCTCAGCTTCACGCTGTTCAGGAAGGGCTTCAGGGTGGCGGACGTGGAGAACACGCGGATATAGTTGCCCAGGGAGAAGCTCTTGGGGAAGGTGTTGGTCACAATGCTCTGCACGTCACCCAGGGAGAATAATACGATGAAGATTACCGGCAGCAGATAAATCAGGGCCAGCACATAGGCCAGGGCGTGGATCAGGATATTCAGAGCCGGATTGCGGATCTTGGTCTTCCGCAGCCGGGTGGTGACCTTGGACACGGAGAGGTAGGCGTTCTTTTTCTCCAGCCAGTTCATGACCAGCAGCAGAATGATGCAGCTGACCGCCAGAATCAGGGACAGCAGAGCCGACAGATCGTAGCTGCGCAGGCCATTGAGGGTCAGGATCATGCTGTTGATCATGTAGAAATTCTTGCCGCCCAGCATGGACGGGGCCGCAAAGGAATTCAGTGCGCCCAAAACCAGCAGGATGGTGGCGGAGAAAATAGCCGGCTTTACCACGGGCAGCGCCACTTTGAAGAATGCCTTCATGCTGCTGGCGCCCAGACTCTTGGCCGCCTCAATGGTAGAGTAGTCGATGTCCCGGAAGGCCGTCTTGACGAACAGAATGTGGTGGGTCGTCATGGCGAAAGAATGAACGAACAATACTCCTGTGAAGCCAGTAAACCAGTTAGGATTCAAGCTGGGGAAGACCTTCAAAAGCAGCTTCGTGATATAGCCGTTGGCGGAGTAGATGTAGTTGTAGCCTGTGACCAGGGAGATACCTCCGTAGATCAGGGGCGTCATGAAGGCCAACTCCAACAGTTTGGAGCCTTTGATATCGAAGTACTCGGTCACCAGAATTTGAAACATGCCATTGATGGTAACGGTGATCAGGGTCCAGAAGGCCATTTTGTAGGTGTTGGACAGGGACCGCCGGACCCGGTCCGAGGCGGCCAGCTTCTGAATGGCTTCAAAGGAGAAGCTGCCGTTGGTGAAGAAGGTGGTGCGGAAGACGCTGATGACGGGCACGATGATAAAGGTGACCAGGAACCAGGCGATGATGGCAAACATGAGGACGGACCGGACAATGGACAGCTTTTTCTTGACGCTCATGTTTTACGCCTCCTTCAGCACCAGCACGTCCTCCGGCCGGAAGGAGATGGACACCGCCTCGCCGGTTTCGTAGTCTGTTTCGGAGCCAAACATCAGGGAGGTGACCTGGGCGCCGTCCTGCGTTCTGGCAATGATCTTCGTATAGGCCCCCAGGAATTCAAAACTATCGATAACCGCGGGGAACGAAACTGCGCCGCTCACGGCTTCCTTGGAGATGGTAACCTTATGGGGCCGGATGAAGAAGCTGTCCTCTGGCGTGCAGGTCAGCTTCTCACGCAGGGCCTGGTCCATGGAGCCGGCCAGTACGTTGATGTCTCCGATGAACCGGGCCACAGCAGCATTGGCTGGCCGGTTGTAGATTTCCTTGGGAGTGCCGATCTGTTCCAGACGCCCAACATTGAAGACCGCGATCCGGTCAGAGATGGCCATGGCCTCCTCCTGATCATGGGTCACATAGATGGTGGTGATACCCAGTGAGCGCTGAAGCCGCCGGATCTCCTCCCGGGTGCTGACCCGGAGCTTGGCATCCAGGTTGGACAGAGGTTCATCCATCAGCAGGATCTTCGGTTCCACCACCAGAGCCCGCGCAATGGCGATGCGCTGCTGCTGGCCGCCGGACAGTTCGTTGACTTTCTTTTTCAGGTGCTCCGTGATGCCGGTCTTCTCCGCAATGCGCTGGACCCGCTCCGGAATCTCTTTTTTTGGAACCTTATGAGCCTTTAGACCAAAGGCGATGTTCTCGTAGACGTTCATACTGGGGAACAGGGCGTAGTTCTGGAAGACGAAGCCCAGGCCCCGTTCCTCCGGCAGCAGGCCGGACAGATCCCGGCCAAAGGCCGTGATGGTGCCGGAGGCGGGCTTTTCAAAGCCTGCAATGGCACGCAGCGTGGTGGTTTTTCCGCAGCCGGAGGGCCCCAGGAAGGTAAAAAACTCACCTTCCTGAATTTGAATATTCAAATCGTGGACGGCTGTAAAGTCGCCGTATTTGATGACGATGTCCTTTAATTCGATCAACGCGGTACCTCTTTTCTGTATCGTGTAGTTCCCAATAGCTGGAAGGGGCCGCTATCCGCCGGATAGCGGCCCCTGGGAAATTTAGGGCATGATCTCCAGCTCGACCTTCACGAACCAGTCGTCCATCTTCCGGGAACAGACCTGCCAGTCGATCAGCTGCGCGGTGAACATCTCGGCGTCGGCCCGGACGCTCTCATCGCAAAGGGCGATGGCATCGGGATGAGCAGGTGCCTGGCCGAATTCATTGGCGTAGGCGGCCATGTTCTCGGGGCTGCCCCACCAATCGATAAAGGCCTGGGCCATTTCCTCCTGGTCAGTACCGGCTACCATAGCGATACCCTCAGCCACCACGGGCGTGCCTTCCGCAGGAGTCACATAAGCAATGGGGGCCTCATAGGCAGCGGCCTTGTTCTTGGCGCCGCCGAACCAGTTCAGGGACATGGGAACGGTGCCGTCCTTGAACAGCTGCCAGCTGTCGCTGTCGGTGGGTAGGGAATAGGCGTTGGCGTAGAAGGTGCGCAGCAAGTCCCAGCCCTCTTCGCTGATGTCGCCGGTGGCCTCGTCATAGTAGGGCCACAGCATACCGATGATATAGGAACGGGTAGTCTGGCTGCTGGTTTTGCCGATGGCATAAAGGCCAGCGTACTCGTCTTTGATCAGATCCAGCCAGCTGGCGGGCGGGTTGGTCACATAATCAGGGTTATAGCCAATGATGATAGGCGTCTGCCAGAAGCTGTAGAAGTAGCCGTTGGGGTCCTTGTAGGCTTCGGGCAGTCCCTCAGCCCAGGAGGGGGTGTACTGTGCCAGCAGGCCCTCGTCCTCCAGCTGATACATGGCAGTCTGCACCAGGCCCATGATCACGTCGGCCTGAGGATTGTTCTTCTCTGCGCGGAGCCGTTCGGCCAGGTCACCGCCGGTGGCGCAGAGAAATTCCACATCAAAGCCCAGGGCGGCTTCTGCCTGCTCTTCGATCCAGGGGCCACGGTCTGCGTCGGCCTGGGGAGAATAAATAGTCAGGGTGCCTTTGCTGGCAGGCGTCTCTGCCTCGGCGGGCGCTTCCGGGGCCGCTTCGGTCTCGGTCTCAGCCGCGGGGGTTTCGGTGGTGGAGGTGGTGGGAGCGGGATCTTCCTTCTGGGCGGTGGAGCCGCAGGCGGCCAGTCCGAGGACCAGAACCAGGGCCAGAAGCATTGCAATCAGTCTCTTCATGTTCTTGATCTCCTTTTTGTTATTTTGAGCGGTTTTGCTCTCTGGGTCCAGAATAAGACCAAATTACTAAATTGTCAATAGAGATTTACTAGATTTACTTACATTTTACTTACTTTCGAAAGACTTTACAGCCTCGTTTTTGGGCGTTTCCCACAAGGCGGACCGGCCGAAGATGGCGGATTTGCCCATAGGAACGGAAATCCTCACCAGAAAATATGGCAAAACTTTGCGTTTTGTTACAAATTTTGAAGTTGTAAATGTTTGGAATCTACAGAGCGAATTTACTAAATCTTCGAATTTTGCCGCAATATTTACTTGCAAAGTCCCCGCCCCGTGATGTATGATAGAGGCGAGAATTGGAAAAAGGCAGGAACGACTATGGTCACCATCAAAGAAATTGCAGCCAAGGCGAAGGTGTCCCCGGCGGCAGTGTCCCGCGCCCTGCGGAACGACGAGACCCTCTCCCTTGCGCCGGAAACCAGGGCGCACATCTGGGCCGTGGCGTCGGAGCTGGGCTATGTCCGGCCCGCTTCCGCGTCCAAGGAGAAGCTGAACCGCTCCATCACCATCGTCCACAAACGGCAGACCTTCCGCCACCAGATTGATTCCTCTTATTATTTTGCTGTTCGTTCCGGCATTGAGGATATGTGCGCCAAGGGGAAAATCAAGCTCAGCGTCGTCGCCATGGAGGATATGGTCCCCAGAAGCCTGGATTCCGACGGAATCGTGTTGGTGGGAAACTATACCCGCCAGCAGTACGACATGCTCCTTCCCGAATTCCGCAACCTGCCCGTGGCCATCGTTGGCATTGTGGCCCACTACCGCAGCCGCTTTGACCATGTGAGCTACAGCAACTTCGATTCTACCTCCCTGGCTCTGGAGTACCTGTTCCAGAAGGGGCACCGGAAAATCGCCTATCTCGGCGTCGAGGAAGCGCCGGACACGGAGCTGTTCGGCTCCCGCAGGGAGGCGTTCATCTCCATCATGCGGCAGAGGGGGGAGCTTCACCCGGAGTGGATTCTCGAGAGCGACCACGGCAACGACCGGGTGGAGCGGGGCTATTCCATGGCCAAGGCCCTGACATCCCAGCCGTCCCTGCCCACCGCCGTCTTCTGCGCCAACGACCCCATCGCCCTGGGCGCCCTGAACGGTTTCCTGGAGCATGGCCTGCGGGTGCCCGACGACGTCTCCATTGTGGCCCACGACGGCTCCTATCCCACCCAGCATTCCATTCCGCCCCTGACCACCGTGGACGTCCATCCCTATCAGTTGGGTGTGGAGGCCGTTCGGATGCTCCAGCAGCGGTTTGACAAGCAGGTCCCCAAGATCGCCCGCCAGCTGCTTCTGTACCCCACCCTCATTGAGCGCTCCAGCGTCAAGGATATCCGAAACGACCCGTAAAATCAAAAAACAGGAACCGGCTGCCGCATTCGCGCGGGGCCGGTTCCTTTGTTATCCTTCTTCGCCGCAGGGTTTTTCTTCCAGGAGATCGGTGCTCTGAAGCATCTCCACAAAGTCGCCCAGGAGCTGTGTCAGGGCTTCGGAACGCTGGATGCCGAATTTGGCCTGGAGCCGCTGGACCAGCTTCACGTTGCTCCGGTGCTCCTGCTCAAACAGGCCTTGCTTCTCCGGGTTCAGAGACAGGAACACCTGCCGCTTGTCGGCGCCGCTTCGGCTGCGGCGGAGGATGCCCAGTTTTTCCAGGCCGTTGAGAATCCGGTTCATCTGCGACTTGGCAATCTGCGTCTGCTCGCAGAGCCAGGTGGCCGTGACCTGGCTCTGGCCCGAATCCTGGGCTTTATGGATGAAATAACAGACCAGAGCTTCGTTGAAGGACATGGTGGAAGTAATGCGCCGGTTCCACAGGCAGGTGCAAAGACCCAGATAGGCGTCCAGCATCTGCTCCGGCAGGGAGCTGCCGTTCATGCGGATCCCTCCATTGTTCACAAGATGAACTAACTGTATCACGCCCCGGGAAAAAAGTCAAGAAACAGCCAGAAAATCCAGGTGTTCCAGGAGAATTTTCAGGCCCAATAGGATCAGAATGGCTCCGCCCAGCCGCTCCGCTTTGGCCTGATACCGGCGGCCGAAGACGTTCCCCACCTTGACGCCCAGGGCCGAGAGCAGGAATGTGGCGGCGCCGGTGAGAGTCACGGCAGGCCAGACGGGCACCCCGGGCAGCAGGCCGAAGGTGACCCCCACGGCCAGGGCGTCTACGCTGGTGGCTACGGCCATGGGCAGCATGGACGCCGCCGCAAAGGAGGCGTTGGCCTGGGGCGGATGCTTGGAACAGGATTCATAGATCATATTGCTGCCGATGGCGGAGAGCAGCGCGAAGGCGATCCAGTGGTCCACAGCGGCGATCCGCCCGGCGAAGGCCGCGCCCAGGACCCAGCCCAGCAGCGGCATCAACGCCTGAAAGCCGCCGAACCAGAGTCCCGCAGCCGCCATATGCCGCCACCGAAGTCCCTCCACCGCCAGCCCCTTGCACACCGCCGCCGCAAAAGCGTCCATCGAAAGCCCCAGGGCCAGAAGCAACAGCTCATAAAATCGCATAAAACCCTCCAACCGGCCACCGTCAGGGAAAGTGGGAATTGACGGGTTGTTGTACCGCCAATGTAGGGCGCGGCCACTGGACGCGCCGTTGGGCAGTTGGTTCCGGGATGCAGCTGCCTGCATGCGGCACGTCCAGTGGCCGTGCC
>CAMEIU010000067.1 GCA_945918815.1 uncultured Clostridia bacterium | reverse complement strand
CCGCCGCTTTTCCCGGACATAGCGTTCCAGATCCGTAATCTCCAATTCGTCGCGGATGAAATTGGACGAACCGGTGCGGTTGACCATGATATAAGGCGTCATGATGGTGATGGGCGCCAGGCCGCGAACCCGGCGTCCGTCGGGCCGGTCGCCCCAGGTGGGATGATAGGCCCCGTCCAGATGGGGCCGGACGGCGAAGGCCACCAGGAACATGGCCAGCAGGCCGATGAGGTTCGGCAGGATGCTGAAATACAGGTCCCAACTTCTGGACAGCAAGGCCGCCCGTCCATCGTAAGCCAGCACCAGCAAGGCCGCCAGATGCATGAGAATCAGCAGCCCCGGCTTATGGACGTGGCCCGACGTCAGCTGCTTATAGAAGATGACGAAGGCCAGATACACCGCCGCGTTGAGGACCAGATACCGGATCCAGGTGTTGCGGCTCACCAAAAACGCCACAAAATAGATGGCCATCATGGCCACAGGCACCGCCGTGCGGTAAAAATGCTCCTGACCGTCCAGGAGGATGATCCAGCCATAGAGCAGGCAGGCCGCCACCGGCAGAACAATTTGAAGCCACACCGTCGTTGCATCTGCGCCTTTCCCGCAGAAATATGCGATGCGGAGTCCCGCCGAGCCAACCATCAAAATGGCCGCAATCCATATCAGCACGTTTTTCCGGCTGACATAGTAGGTTACTCTCTTTTCCATAGAGCAAGTATACCAATTTTCAACATATCTTGCAAGTGGGAATGTGAGATGATATAATGTTTTATAAGAAGGAAAATTGGAATTTGACGGGTTGATGCACTGGCGCGGGAGCGCCCAAGGCATCCCCTCAAGGGGAAGGCTTTTGGGGCGCTCCCGCGCCAGTGCATACATCGCCAACTCCCAATTAATCACACGCTGGAAGGACGTGTCCCCCATGAAACCGATTCTCAAGTGGCCCGGCGGAAAGTCCAGGGAGATTGCCCAGGTCTACGGCATGATTCCCGACTTTGACCGTTATCTGGAACCGTTCTTCGGCGGCGGGGCGATGTATTTCCATCTGATGCCGGAAAAGGCCGCCGTCAACGACGCCTGCCGGGATCTGATGGACTTCTACCGGCTGGTTCAAATGCAGGACCCGGACCTGCTGGCCTGCCTGCGCTCCTACGGCGAGAGCTTCCAATCCATGCTGGACCTGTGCCGCAGCCAGGTCACAAAGCTGCTGGACCTTCTGGACCTGGACCCGGAGGCCGCCCGGGCTGCCCTCTCCGCCCTGCTGGATCAATGGACGCCGGAGATTCTGGCGGGCTTCTCCCGGCCTTTGGTGTTGGACGAGGCCGCCTTCCGCCGGGAGCTGGAGCAGCAGGTCTTCGACAAGCTGCGCCGCACGGCCCGAAATCATCAGAAGCATCCCTTCTCTCCCGACGACCTGGCGGAGAATCTGGTCACGGGCTTTGCCAGCGGCTACTACATGTATTTCCGGCAGGTCTGCAACGATTGGACCCTGGGCCGCCGTCCCCTGCCCCCGGCGGAGCAGGCCGCCAACTTCTACTTCGTGCGGGAATACTGCTACGGGGCCATGTTCCGCTACAACGCCAAGGGCGAGTTCAACATTCCCTACGGCGGCATGACCTACAACGGCAAGGACTTCCTGGGCAAGGTCCAGGCCATGTTCCGGCCGGAGACGGCGAAGCTCTTTGCGGGAACCCGGATCTGCTGCCAGGACTTTGAGGACTTCCTCCAGGCGGTGCAGCCCACGGAACGGGACTTCCTGTTCCTGGACCCGCCCTACGACACGGAATTCTCCGACTATGAGGGCGCGGCCTTCACCCGTCTCGACCAGGCCCGCCTGGCCCTGGCATTGAGCCGCACCAAGGCCAAGTTCCTGCTGATCATCAAGGACACCCCCTACATCAGCGGCCTCTACAGCCAGGGCTTCCACGTTCAGCGGTTCGACAAGCAGTACACCTACAATGTCAGAAGCCGCAACGACCGGAAGGCCGAGCATCTGATTGTGACGAACTATGAAATCAACGCACCCTCGTGCTGAGGGTGCGTTTCGGATTCAAACGAACAATTTCTTGTAGGGCGCGGCGACCCGACGCGCCCTACAGTAATGTTTGCGATGGGGCGTGAGGGTTTTCTGTGATTTCAAAATCGTCGCGAAGCGACACCTTCATTGTCCATTGTCCATTGTCAATTTTCCATCATTTCCAGCACCATGTCATACCACACCGCGCCGCCGTGGGTGGAGTTGGACACGCCTTGGTCCCGGAAGCCGAATTTGGCGTAGTAGGCCCGCTTTTCCGCCTTGCAGGTCAGAATGACCCGCTCCATGCCTTGGCTTCTGGCAAAGCCGATGAGCCGTCCCAGCAAAGCCGCGCCGATTCCCTGCCGCCGGTAGGCCGGGTCCACGGCCAGGCCGAAGACCATCTGGTTTTTTCCCGCCGGTTCGTGGCCCTGGGGCTCGAAGAGCCGGTCCTCAATTCTGGGCAGGCTGGAGGCGCATCCGTTGACCAATCCGATGATCCGGTCCCCGTCCTCCGCCACAAAGAAACGCTCCGGGAAGGCGGAAAGCCGGTAGGCGAAGGCGTCCCGTCCGGCGGCCTCCTCCGGCGGAAAGCAGGCGGCCTCCAGGGCCGTCACCGCCGCCAGATCCGACGGCCCGGCATTCCGAATGTTATACATCGTTGCGCACCAGGTCCTCCAGGCTCTCCCGCTTCACGGCCACATAGCTCTTCTCCGGCGTCACCATGACCATGGCGGGCCGGGCCACGCGGTTGTAGTTGGAGGCCATGGAGTAGTTGTAAGCCCCGGTGGTGCAGACGGCCAGAATCTCGCCGCGTCTGGGCTCCGGCAGGTCCACCTTGGGCTGGATGATGTCGCCGCTTTCACAGCAGCGGCCCACCACGTCGCAGGGAAGGTCGCAGGGGTCCGTGGGCCGGGAGGCCAGATAGACTGTGTACTTGGAGCCGTAGAGGGCGTAGCGCGGGTTGTCGGTCATGCCGCCGTCCACGGAGACGTAGTTCTTATAGCCGGTGATCTTCTTGACGGTGCCCACGGTGTAGAGGGTCATGCCCGCGTCCGCCGCGATGCTGCGGCCCGGCTCCATGTGAATCTCCGGCAGGTCCATGCCCAGTTCGGCGCACTTGGCCTTCATATGGGCCGCCACCCGGGCGATGGCCGCCGGAATGTCCACATAACCGTCGGAATCCA
Organism: uncultured Clostridia bacterium; assembly: GCA_945918815.1. Lineage (GTDB taxonomy): Bacteria > Bacillota > Clostridia > Oscillospirales > Oscillospiraceae > Avoscillospira. Next base: position 7,296 of record CAMEIU010000067.1, on the reverse strand, counting down.
CATAGCGGACGCCGTAGCCGCCGCCCATGTCCAGCTGCTCCAGGGCCGCGCCGAATTCCCGGCGGCACTGGGCCAGGAAGGTTAACATAATATCAGAAGCCCGCTCGTAGACGTCCTCGCCGAAAACCTGGGAGCCCACATGGCAGTGGAAGCCCTTCAGGTCGATATGGGGCAGGCCCAGGGTGTAGGACACCATTTCCCGGGCCTGGCCGGTCTCGATGGCGGTGCCGAATTTGCTGTCCACCTGGCCCGTGGCCACGGCTTCATAGGTGTGGGGATCGATGCCCGGGGTCAGCCGCAGAAGGATCTTCTGCCGGATTCCCTTTTCTCCGGCGATCCGGTCGATGGCGTCCAGCTCTTCCCGGTTGTCCACCACGAAATAGCCCACGCCCTGGTCCATGGCGAAGGCGATGTCCCAGTCGGTCTTGTTATTGCTGTGGAAATAAGCCCGCTCCATGGGGAACCCGGCCCGGACCGCCGTGTAGATCTCGCCGGAGGACACCACGTCCACGCCCATGCCCTCCTCCTTGGCGATCTCATAGATCCGCTTGAAGGCGTTGGCCTTGCTGGCATAGAGCGGCAGGGCCTCCGGCCCGAAGCTCTCCGAAAAAGCCCGCCGGTACATGCGCATATTGTCCCGAATCCGTCCCTCGTCCATCAGGTACAGGGGCGTTCCATATTGCTCCGCCAAGGCCACGGTGTCCTGACCGGCAAAATACAGATGACCGTTCTCCCCCACGGTGATATTGCTGCTGAGCATAAGCTGCTCCCCCTCGTGTATATTTTCTCCGAATAGCCGGGTAAATTGGGATTTTATTGATGTACAGCCTTCTGTAGGGCACGGCCACTGGACGTGCCGCTGTATGCAGCTGCATCTCGGAACCAACTGCCAAACGGCCCGTCAGGTCGCGGTCCAGACCGGCCTCTCTTGCCCTTCGGGCAATTCACCTTCCCGCGCCCTACATTGGCAGCACCACACACCTGCATATCCCAATTCTCTGTCCGCATTTTCATTTTGATTCATTATAACGGTAAATTCCCGAATTGCAAAGGGATTTCTCCGACTTTCTCCATTGTTCGCCGTTTCTCACAAAAACCCTTCCGAAATCCGGCGGTCCGTGCTATAATCCGACTAGATTTCTGCAAAGGAGCGAACGCCATGCTGCGTTTTGAATGCGATTACACGGAGGGCTGCATCCCGGAGATTCTGGAGGCCATCCAAAGAGAAAACCACACCCAGCTGCCCGGCTATTCCGAGGACCCCATTTCTGTCCGGGCCAAAGAAAAAGTCCGGGCCCTCTGCGGGGACCGGAACGTGGACGTACATTTTCTTGTGGGCGGCACCCAGGCCAACACCACCATCATTGCCGCCGCCCTGCGGCCCCATCAGGGCGTGCTGGCGGCCCAGCAGGGCCACATTGCCTGCCACGAAACCGGAGCCATCGAGGCCGCCGGACACAAGGTGCTCTCCCTGCCCAGCGAGACCGGCCGTCTGACCGCCGGACAGATCCGGGCTTTCTGCGCCGCCCACTGGGCCGATGCCACCCATGAGCACCAGGTCCAGCCCGCCATGGTCTACCTGTCCCATCCGGCGGAGAACGGGACGCTCTACACCCTGGAGGAGCTGGAGGACATCCACAGGGCCTGCCGGGAATGGAATCTGCTGCTGTTTGTGGACGGGGCGCGGCTGGGCTACGGCCTGGCCTCCCCGGTCAACGACGTGACCATTGCCGATCTGACAAGGCTGACCGACGTGTTCTACATCGGCGGCACCAAGGTGGGCGCGCTGTTCGGCGAGGCTGTGGTCATCGGCAATTCGGCCCTGAAGCGGGACTTCCGCTACCTCATCAAGCAGCGGGGCGGTATGCTGGCCAAGGGCTGGCTGCTGGGGCTGCAATTCGACGTGCTGCTGGAGCAGGACCGCTATGTGACCATCGCCCGGAAGGCCGTGGAACAGGCCTTGCGGATCCGGCAGGCCTTTGAGGCCCAGGGCTGCCGCTTCATGGTGGAATCCTGGACCAATCAGCAGTTCCCGATTCTCCCCAACGCGGTTCTGAAGCGGTTTGACAAACGCTACGCCTACAGCGTCTGGGAACCCGTGGACCAGGACCACACCGCCGTCCGCTTCTGCACCAGCTGGGCCACCACAGACGAACAGGTGGAGCAGCTGATTTACGATATTCCGAGGCTGATGGGGAATGAATGATTGAAATTCAATACGCCCCCTCGTGCCCCTACAGGCACGACTCGTTCCAGCTCTGTAGGGGCGCATGGATGGGAGCATACCGGCCCTTGGAAAATTGCCTTGTCAATCGTCCATTCTCTCCAGGATCACCCCGCCGCCAAGGACGCTCTCTCCGTCATACACCACCACGGCCTGGCCTGGGGAGATGGCCCGCTGGGGGGCGTCGAAGGTCAATTCCGCGCCGGTCTCCGTGGGCCGGACCAGGACCGGCTGGCTCTGCTGGCGGTAGCGGATCTTGGCTTCGGCGTGGAAGGGCTCCGCGGGCGGCTCCGCGATCCAGTTCCAGTCCCCGGCCCGAAGGCTCCTGGAAAACAAGGCAGCGTTGGGGCCCACGGTGACGGTGTTCTGCTCCATGGACTTGCCGGTGACGTAGACCGGCTCCCCCATGGCCAGGCCCAGGCCCCGCCGCTGGCCGATGGTATAGGCCGCCGCCCCCCGGTGGCTGCCCACCACGTTGCCGTCCAGGTCCAGCAAATCGCCCCGCTGGGCAGGCTGGCCGGTGTAGCGTTCCAGGAAGGCCATATAGTCGCCGTCGGGGACGAAGCAGATGTCCTGGCTGTCGTGCTTTCTGGCGTTGCGGAGGCCCTGCTCCCCGGCGATCTGCCGGACCTGGGTCTTGGTCAGCTCCCCTAAGGGGAACAGGGTGTGGGCCAGCTGCTCCTGGGTCATGGTGCAGAGCATATAGCTCTGGTCCTTGGAGCCGTCCAGCGCCGTCAGCAGTTCATAGCGGCCGTTTGCTTCCCGGATGCGGGCATAGTGACCCGTGGCGATATAGTCGCAGCCCAGCTCCCTGGCCCGGCGGTACAGCCGCTCGAATTTCAGATACCGGTTGCAGTCGATGCAGGGATTCGGCGTCAGGCCCTGCTCATAGGAGCGGACGAATTTTTGGATGACCTTTTCCTCAAAATCCGCCGCGAAATTGAACACATAGTACGGGATGCCCAGGCGGATGGCCACGTTGCGGGCGTCCTCCACGTCGTCCAGGCTGCAGCAGGTGTGCCCTTTGGACAGGCCGACCATTTCATTGGCGTAGAGCTTCATGGTCACGCCGATGCATTCGTAGCCCTGTTGCTGCAGCAGATACGCCGCCACACTGGAATCCACCCCGCCGCTCATGGCGACCAACACACGCTTCATAGACACAGCCTCCATCCCATTTGATTCATGGGAATTATACGGGAAAGCGGAAGGTTTGTCAACTTGCCCGCAGCTCTTGTGCTGAACGTTGGTGCGCAGACGGGCGGCTGATAGCCGCCCCTACTGAAGGGCATCATATGCAAAGTCCCCCGGCCGGTTGGCCGGGGGACTGCTGTCACCTTATGAAATATGGAAATGATTCTATCTCATGAAATATTCTCAATGATGATTTTGAAACAGGGGAATTGATCTAAATCTCAAACTGCCATCTATCCAATGATCTATATCAACGGATGTTCCGATCCGGACGAAGGTAGACGCTCGGAAGAGCTAGATCAGTACATGGGACTCATTCCTTTCATAGTGTGTGGGGTCGTCAACGAAACAGTACATTGGAATCAGTCCTTTCTGTCAGTTTGTACACAGCGGGTTGATTGCTTCCTTTGCTGTATCTCTTTTGTGATTTCATCATACAGGAATTTCTTCTCCTTGTAAATTCGCAGAATCCATGAAAACAAAGGGATTTTTTCTACTACCCACTTTGGAAAAACCTGTGTTATAATAGATGTGTTGGGGCGCTCCGGCAAAAGCCGCGGCGTCCCTGACTTGACTTTTGGAGCTTTTGGGTGTAGGCTGAAGGCAGGAGGAAACGCCATGGAACAGACGCAAAAACGCCGGCGGCCGCGCCACTGGGGCAGCCGGATCTTTATTTTCGCCGTGCTGGCGCTGCTGGTATTCGGCATCGTCATGCTGGCCAGGACCATCTCCCTGCAATTGACCTGGCGGGACTTTGAGCTCTCCTTTGCCGCCTGCGTCTACGATGTGGGAGCGGAGGACGGCTATCTGAAGGCCACGTCGGAGACCGAGACTGTCCGGGTGGACCCGGCCAACGCCACCAATATCTTCAAGCTGATCCAGACCGGCCGCTGCACCAAATCCGCCCGCGCCCGCAGCCCGGAGCGGCCCATCACCCTGGAATTCAGCGACGGCGGCTATGCGGTCCTGTCCCTGTGCGGCGGCCGGAGCCACATCGATTTCACGGACCCCAACGGCGAACGCTGGCAGCTGTACCTGGGCTGCGACTATTCCAAGCTGGAATGGCTCCTGAGCGTGGAAGGCGCAGCCATTGAGAACGCTCCCTGGACGGATTAACTTGACTTTGCTTTTCCCATATGCTACAGTAAAGAGGCCCGTTCGCGGGCCTCTTATTTTTTCAGAAAAGCAGGGATACAATTTGATCGCAGCCATTGTCAATGCCGTTGTGGTGGTCCTGGGCGGCCTGTTGGGCCTGGCCCTGGGCGGACGGCTCCAGGAGCGGCACACCCAGACCATCGTGGCGGCCCTTGGAATCTGCACCGTGGTCATCGGCATCACCAGCGCCATTGACACCTCCAATATTCTCATCGTCATCATCTGTCTGGTCATCGGCACCATCCTCGGAGAGCTGTTGCAGATCGAGCACCGGCTGGACACCCTGGGCGACTGGCTCAAAGCCAAGGTCGCCAAAAACGGCGGCGGCCGGTTCACCGAGGGCTTCGTCACCGCCAGCCTCCTGTTCTGCGTCGGCTCCATGGCCATCATGGGCAGCTTCGACGCAGGCCTCCGGGGTGACTACAACACGATTTTCGCCAAGTCCGCCCTGGACTGCGTCATGGCCGTGACCTTCGCCGCCACCATGGGCGTGGGCGTACTGTTCGCAGGCGCGTCGGTGCTGATCTATCAGGGGGCCCTGACCCTCCTGGCCGCGCTGGTGGAGCCCTACCTCTCCGCGCCGGTCATCGTGGAGATGAGCGCCGTGGGCGGCGTCATGCTCATCGGCACCGGCATGAACATCCTGGGCCTGACCAAGGAGCGGATCAAGGTGGGCAACATGCTCCCCGCCATCGTACTGCCGGTCTTCTGGTTCCCCATCGCCGAATGGGTTGCCGGGCTGATCGGTTGAACACCATGCGCAACCCCGACCGGCATATGGACTGGAAAATTGGGATTTGTCTATGAATTGACAATGGATAATTGACAATTGACAATGAACGTATTTTCCTTCGGAAAATGATTGAAAAACGCCCGTTTTCAAGTGATCCGTAGGGGCGACCCTTGCGGTCGCCCTCCGTGCACACCTCCAATGTAGGGCGCGGCGACCCGACGCGCCGTTTGGCAGTTGGTTCCAGGATGCAGTTGCCTGCATACGGCACGTCCAGTGGCCGTGCCCTACAAAAAGCGGTACCTCGGCAAATCCCAATTTACCCTGCCGCAGATTGGCTGCGCGGAAACGATCCGCATATTTCTTTTTCCGGGAGAGAAAATTTTTCTTTCCCGGTTGCTTTTTGTCTGAAATTCTTGCATAATAGTATCACCATCTATGACAGGAAGGCGGGACCCCCCATGGAGCTTTTGAAGCAGAGAATTAAAGAAGAAGGTAAAATTCTGCCCGGCAATATCGTCAAGGTCGACGGTTTCCTCAACCATCGCGTGGATATCAAGTTGATGGAAGAAATTGCCAAGGAATTCAAGCATCGTTTTGATCTCAATGAAATCACCCTGGTGCTGACCGCGGAGGCCAGCGGCATCGCTTTGGCGACAATCTGTGCCCGTGAATTTGGCGTACCCATGGTCTTTGCCAAGAAGGCCAAGAGCGACAACATCGAAGGCGGATTGTACCAGAGCGATATTTTTTCCTATACCTATAAAAAGAAAGTCACCCTTCTGGTCTCCAAGGACTGGATCAAGTCCACGGACAAGGTCCTGATCGTGGATGACTTCATGGCCAACGGCGAAGCCATGCGCGGCCTGTGCGACATCGTGAAGGAAGCCGGCGCGGAGCTGGTGGGCATCGGCATCGCCGTGGAGAAGGGCTTCCAGCACGGCGGCGACCGACTGCGGGAAGCCGGCGTCAACATCCAGTCCCTGGCCATCATCGACCAGGCCGACGAGAACGGCTTCGTATTCCGGGAGGATTGATCCATGGAGAAGATCATCGTTCTGGACTTCGGCGGCCAGTATAATCAGCTGATCGCCCGCCGGGTCCGCGAGTGCAACGTCTACTGCGAGGTCAAGCCCTACACCACGCCCCTGGCCGAGCTGAAAGCCATGGAGCCCATGGGCTTCATCTTCACCGGCGGCCCCAACAGCGTCTACGCCGAGGGCTCTCCCCAGGTGGATCCGGCCATTTTTGAGCTGGGCCTGCCCATTCTCGGCATCTGCTACGGCTGCCAGCTCATGGCCCACACCCTGGGCGGCCAAGTCACCGCGGCCCAGGAGGACACGGCCCGGGAGTACGGCAAGACCCACACCTATTTCGACACCAGCTGCAAGCTCTTCAGGGGCCTGCCCGCCGAGGGCATCACCTGGATGAGCCACGGTGACTATATGGCCAAGGTCCCTGAGGGCTTCGCCCTGACGGCCCACACGGACCACTGCCCCAACGGCGCCATCGCCGACGAGGCCCGGGGCTTCTACGGCGTCCAGTACCATCCCGAGGTCAACCACACGGAAAACGGCGTGGCCATGATCCGCAACTTCCTCTATGAGGTCTGCGGCTGCCACGGCACCTGGAACAGGGGCGATTATGTGCGCACCACCATCGCCGCCGTCCGGGAGAAGGTCGGCGACGGCAAGGTCCTGCTGGCCCTGTCCGGCGGCGTAGACAGCTCCGTGGCCGCGGCATTGCTGGCCGAGGCCGTCGGCGATCAGCTGACCTGCGTCTTTGTGGACCACGGCCTCATGCGGAAGAACGAGGGCGACGAAGTGGAGGCCGCCTTCGCCCGCTGGAACATTCATTTTGTGAGAGTCAACGCCGAAAAGCGCTTCCTGGACAAGCTGGCAGGAATCTCCGAGCCGGAGCGGAAGCGGAAGATCATCGGCGAGGAATTCATCCGGGTCTTTGAGGATGAGGCCAAGAAGATCGGCAAGGTGGA
>CAMEIU010000066.1 GCA_945918815.1 uncultured Clostridia bacterium | reverse complement strand
GCACGTCCAGTGGCCGTGCCCTACAAAAAGCTGTACATCAACAAATCCCAATTTGCCTCCCTTCCTTTCTGGCGACGACAGGAACGATCGTCAGAAAATCGTAAGAACTTCCGCATAAAAACCGAAAACATCTTTTGTCCCGTTCTGATAGGATATGCCTGTCGGAACGGGACGGTCCGTTTTTGGAAAGGATGATTCAAATGGCGCGAAGACTGACGGAGCGGTTTCCTTGGCTGCTGCCTCTGCGGCAGAAGCAGCGGCGGTTTTGCTTTTGTCTTAGGATGCGCTTCGACGGGATTTCCTACGCCGCCCGGCAGATCGGGGAGCCGCTGCCGTATCTGACGTTCGAATCCCGCTGCCCCATGTACAACACGGAAACCGGCTTCCCCATGATATACCAGGAGAACAAGGTCCACAATCTGAAGCTGGCCGCCAGACCCATCGATGGGCTGCTGCTCCATCCGGGGGAGACCTTTTCCTTCTGGAACCGGGTCCACGGCGCGGACCGGGAAATCCCCTATCGGGAGGCCTTGACGGAGCGGAACGGGACCCTGGCGGTGGACTATGGCGGCGGTTTGTGCCAGCTCAGCAATCTGCTTTGCTGGATCTGCCTCCACACGTCTTTGACCGTCACCGAGCGTCATGGACACCGGAAAAAGGACTTCCCGGAGCCGCCCAGCGACGCGCCCCTGGGCGTGGACGCCGCGGTGGCGGAGGGCTGGCTGGATTTCCGGGTCCGCAACGACACGGAAGTGGTCTTCCAGCTCTCCGTGACCTTCGATGGGGAGAATATTGTGGGACGTGTCTATGCGGACCGGGCCCAGCCGCGGGTCCGGGTTGTCAACCGGAACCTCCGATATTACCGGGAGGCAGACGGGATCTATGAGGAAGTGGATGTGGTGCAGCAGACCGGCGGACAGGGGGAACGCACCGTCTACCGGAACCGCTGCCGCATCGCCTATCCGCTGCCGGAAGGAACGCAAATCATGGAAAGGAGTCCATCATGATGCAAAAGAAGAACATTGCTGTAATCTTTGGCGGCTGTTCGCCGGAATATGGGGTCTCCCTGGCCTCGGCTTCGGCCGTCATTGGCAGCATGGACCGGTTGCAGTACCGGCCCGTCCTGGTCGGCATTACCCAACAGGGAGATTGGTTTTATTACACCGGTGGGGTGGACCGCATTCTGAACAATACCTGGATGGGTCGGGACTGCGTTCCGGCCTGCATCAGTCCAGACCGGAGCCGCCGCGCGCTGCTGGTGTTTGGGGAGAACGGCGTGTCACAGATCCATCTGGACGCGGCGTTTCCGGTGCTCCACGGCCGGAACGGCGAGGACGGAACGGTCCAGGGCCTCCTGGAGCTGGCAGGCATCCCCCTGGCGGGCTGCGGCGCCCTGGCGTCGGCTCTTTGCATGGACAAGGACCGGGCCCACCGGCTGGCGTCCCTGGCGGGAATCTCCGTGCCGAAATCCTTCTCCGTTTCCGCCGGATATGACCGGAACGAGGCGGCGAAACAGGCTGAAGCCCTGGGCTATCCGCTGTTTGTCAAGCCGGTGAAGGCCGGGTCCTCCTACGGCGTCACCAAGGTGTCCGAACCGGCACATCTGTGGGACGCGGTGGAAAACGCGCTCTACTATGACGACCGGGCGTTGGTGGAGGAGGCCATTCCCGGCGTGGAAGTGGGCTGTGCGGTCCTGGGCCGGGAGGACCTGACGGTGGGGGAGCCGGACGAGATTGAGCTGAACGGTGGCTTCTTTGACTTCCGGGAGAAGTATCAGATGCCCACTGCCAAAATCCATGTGCCCGCCCGGATTTCACCGGCACAGCGTGCCATGGTCCAGGAAGCGGCCAGGGTTGTCTACTATGCCCTGGACTGCGGCGGCTTCGCCCGGGTGGATTTCTTCCTGACGCCGGAGGGAACGCTCCTGTTCAACGAGGTCAACACCATCCCCGGCTTCACCGCCCACAGCCGTTTTCCCGCCATGATGCGGGCCGCGGGCATGGACCTGGAAGCCGTCGTGTCCCGGATCCTGGGGGAGGCGTTGGAATGAGCCTGCGGCAGAGCCTAATCGACTATTCCAGGGGCGACCATCTGGCCTGGTTCTGGTTTTGCTGCCGTTGGCAGCGGAAGGCAAGGACCCGCTGGACCCGGGATCTGTGGACGTTCTTTATGAGCCGCAGCGCCCACCGCCACGGCGGCTATGTGGGACCGGGCGCGGAAATTCAAGGGGACCTGTCTCTGCCCCACGGCCTCCACGGCGTTTTCATCTCCCGCTACGCCGCCGTCGGAGCGGGCTGCCGGATTTATCAGAACGTGACCATCGGAGAAGTCGGCGGAAAAGCGCCCCGGATCGGGGAAAACTGCCTCATCGGCGCGGGGGCGGTGGTCCTGGGCGGGATCCGCATTGGCGACGGCGTGAAAATCGGCGCAGGGGCCGTGGTATGCAGCGACATCCCCGACGGCTGCACCGTGGTCTCTCAGCCCGCCAGGATTCTGAACCGGTCATGACGGACGAAAGAAAAATGAGCCGGGCGTGGATCGAGCTGGATTTGGAGGCATTGCGGCACAATGTCCGCCTGCTCCAAGGACGGCTGCCGGAGGGCTGCCAATTGGCGGCGGTGGTCAAGGCCAACGCCTACGGCCACGGCGCGGCGCCGGTGGCTCGGACACTGGCCGGAATGGGAATCTCCATGTTCTGCGTGGCCACCGTGGACGAGGCGGTGGAGCTGCGGCGGAATGGAATCCGGGGGACCATTTTGATTCTCGGCTACACGCCTGCCTCCCGCTTCAAAGAGCTGGCCCAATATGACCTGACCCAGACGGCGGTGGATCTGGAGCATGCCCGGGTACTGGCCGGTTTTGTCCGGTCGCTCCGGGTCCAGCTTGCCGTAGACACGGGAATGCACCGGCTGGGAGCGCCGTGGCAGCACGGGGCACAGATCGCGGCCATGCTGCAAATGCGGAACCTCCGCGTCACCGGCGTCTACACCCATCTCTGCGCCGATGATTGGGAAAACCCGGAAATCAGGGCCTTCGCCGGAACCCAGGCGGCCCGGTTTCAAAGCCTGCTGGCGCAGCTGCACCGGCAGGGCCTGTTTCCCCAGGCCCATCTTTTGGACAGCTGCGGCCTTCTCCACGGGTCCCAATACGGCGGCAGCTATGCCCGAATCGGCATCGCCCTCTACGGCGTTTCCGACGGGAGCCCGGATCTGCCGCTGCGGCCGGTGCTGGCCCTGAAGGCGAGAATCGCCCTGGTCCGCACAGTCCCGGCCGGGGACGGCGTCGGCTATGGTCTGGACGGAAAATCAGATCGGGACCGGCGGATCGCTGTGGTGACCATCGGCTATGCCGATGGCGTCCCGCGGAGTCTCTCCTGCGGCAGGGGAAAAATACTGGTCCATGGCAAGGCCGCGCCCATAGTGGGCCGGATCTGCATGGACCAGATGATGGTGGATGTATCCGAAATCCCGGAAGTGAAACCCGGAGATACAGCCGTGCTGATCGGGACCTCCGGCGGCCGGACGGTCACCGCCCGGGAACTGGCGGAAGCGGCCGGGACCATTTCCAACGAGCTTCTGAGCTGCCTGGGCCCAAGGCTGGAGCGGATCATAGAGGACTGACAGAGAGACCTCTACAGAATTTCCCGCAGCTTGTCGAGGAACGCTTCCTCGCCCCAGGTGTTGACCTTGAAGAACATGGCCTGGCTGCCGCCGGCGGTGATGGCGGAGAGGCGGACGGGGCCGTCGCCGGCCTGGAACAGGGTCACGCTGAGGCTCAGCCGGTTGCCGCCGGCGTAGCTGTAGCGTTCAAAGACCCGGACGCTGCACCGGGCGTCCCCTTGCCGGAAGTCGCTGGAATCCTCCAGGGACGCGGAGATGCTGCCGCGCATGATTCCGTCCTCGATGCGCCGTAAAATGTCGTCAAAATTTCCGGACAGGGTCGTTTCCAGTTTTGCCATCAGGGTTCCTCCTTTCCTGGCAGCTGGGTGGTCTCCAGCAATTGGGGCAGGTTGGCGTTGGCGTCCAGCAGGGCCTGGATGGCCGCGCTGGGGTCGGACTTGCACAGAAGCAGCTGCGGCTCGCCGGTGACGGAGAGGACCTCCTGCACCGTGGGCATGGGATCGGCATAGGTGAGAACCCGGTAGCCGGTCAGCTCTTCGGCCCGTTCCTCCGGCGCCAGAGCGAACACGGATTTGCAGAACAGAGCCCGGTCCATGGCGTCGTTGGCCTCATCCAGAGCCATGGCGTAATCCATACTGGAGCCCTCGGCGGTGATGCCGACGGTGTGCCCGGCGGCATAAATGGAGCGAACCAGATCGGTCTGGAGGACAAACTGCTCCGAGGTCAGGAAGAAGGCGGCCCGAAGGTCATGGGCGGCCAGCAGATCCAGGGTATCCTGGGTGACCGCGTCGCCGGAGAAGGCCAGATAGACCGTGGCCGGTTCCACCTCCCGGGGCGGTTCCTCCATGACCGGCGTCTGGGTCGTGGTCGAGCCGCCGTTGCTGGAGGGATTACCTTGCGAGGGGTTTTCCTCCTGCTGTACCATGTATTGGATCAGGTTTTCCGCCTTTTCTACAAACAGCTCGTCGTCGTAGACCTGGCTGCCGTTGGTGAAGCGCAGGACGGGATAGCCGGACTGGCTGGTCAGCAGGGAGACCGACAGGCCGAAGTGGGCCGCCGATGAGGCGGGAATGAACAGAATACCGTTGCGGTAGGCCACAGTCACCGGCGAGACATTGTCCTTTTCATCGGTGACCGTGTTCTCCGTCAGATCGAAGACCAGCCGCAGGGTGCGGGTGAACAGCACCAGGGTGTTCTGGTCCGTGTTGTTGGAGATCACCACGCTGCCGGGATTGGCGTCAAAGGCGGAGTAGGGGATGTACAGCGTGCCGCCGGAATAATAGGGCGCGGCGTCGCCCGGCAGGGACAGGGGAATGGTGTCGTTGACGGCCACAAAGCACATGGTCCCGCTGGCGGAGACGCCGGATCCGCACAGCAGCACAGCCAGCACGATCAGCAGAAGTAACAGACGTTTTTTCATCCGCAGCGCTCCTTCCCGCAAAAACCTGTAGGGGCGGCGATCAGCCGCCCGAAGGGCTGCGGCCACCCTACAGGCATCTACTGCGATAGTTTGATTGTCATATAGTATACCAGATTCCCCGGACATCCGCAAGCGGCAGAAAAAGGACCTTGCCAGCGGCAGCCTGTCGTGATATGATGAAAAAAAGAACGTGGGAGGCGTATTTATGCGGAGAATCGACAAAGAGAACTATTATTTGGATATTGCGCAGACAGTTCTGGAGCGTTCCACCTGCCGCCGCCGCTGCTATGGGGCCATCATCGTCCGGCAGGATGAGATCGTGGCCACGGGCTACAACGGCGCGCCCAGAGGCCGGGCCAACTGCAATGAGCTGGGCTACTGCGTCCGGGAGCAGATGCAGGTTCCAAGAGGGGAGCGGTATGAGCTGTGCCGCAGCGTCCATGCGGAGGCCAACGCCATTATCTCCGCTTCCCGCAACGAGTGCATCGGCGGCACCATCTATCTGGTGGGCCGGGACGCGGCCACCGGAGCCCTGCTGTCCGACGCCACCTCCTGCTCCATGTGCCGCCGGATGATCATCAACGCAGGCCTGGAGCGCGTGGTGATCCGCCGAACGGAGACGGAGTATGAAATCGTGCCGGTGCGGGAGTGGATTGAGAACGACGACTCCATCGCCGGGCAGGAATATGTACTGGAGGAAGAGCCCTGCAATTGCGGATAAACCTTCCTTTTCAGGAATGAAAGACCGGCTTGTTGGCGATACTAATCGCAAACCGGCAAGGAGGTCTTTTCATGGTCAAGGGAATTACAAGGCAAGTGGTGGTGGTCAAGGGACCGGACCCGAAGCTGTTTGAGCAGGCGATCTTTCTTGTGAGGGACGACGCCCTGACCGAGGGCGGCGTCTCGGAGGAAGTTCTGCTGCAGCAGGCCAGAGAGGCCTGCGCCGCCGGAGAATCAAAGTCCCTTCCCTGGCGGCAGCGGTTGTTCTGGATGGCCGCCGGCGCGCTGCCCGTGGGGCTTTTGTGGCTCCTGACGGCGATTTTGTGAATAAAAGAGGCCCTGTGCCGCTCCAAATGGGGCGACACGGGGCTTTTTTTGCGCCGGTTAGTTCAGACGGATGGAATCGAGCATTTTTCCGGCCTCCTGCTTGATGGCGCTGGCCGCGTCGTTGGCCATACGGTAGGCCTCGGAGTGCTTCGGAATCATCAGCATAGTGGCGGCGCCTGCCACCATACCGACGCCCATGGCCGCCAAAAAGGAACTCATTTTCATTCTGCATCCCTCCGGATTTAGTTTGCCCCGTGTACAGGCGCTTACACAGAGAAAAAATGCCAATGTTCAAATGTAAGATTCTATGCTATAATAAAACAAACAAATGACGCTTGGGCGTTCAAAGACAAACTGGGATTTGGCAATGTGTTGCTTTGGCGCGGGAGCGCCCAAAAAGCCTTCCCCTTGAGGGGAAGGTGTCACGGCGAAGCCGTGACGGATGAGGTGGAAAAGGGCTGCGAATTCGCCGGAAGCCCCTGCAAAACGTGCAATGTTTCTGCACACCTCATCAGTCAGCCTTGAGGCTGACAGCTGAAGGTGAATTGCCCCGAAGGGGCAAGAGAAGCCACCCTGAGGTGTCCCCTCAAGGGGAAGCCTTGGCTTTCTGCAAATCTAAACTGCCCTACAAATCCAAATTATGATTATCGGCTTGAATAAGCAACAGCAAATTTCTTGCAAGTGTTCCAAAAACGCTGTCATTGCGAGCCAGTCCGCAGACTGGCGTGGCAATCCGTTCCCCCTGTACAGACCGATTTTACGGAAATACTCAGAAATTTGCAGCCTTTGGGATACGGATTGCCGCGTCGCTTCGCTCCTCGCAATGACAGTGCGGGGCGGAACCCTGTCATAAAAATCCGTGTGCTTACTAAAACCGATAGTCATAATCCAAATTTCTCTGCCAGTGTATAATATTTACCGGAAAGGGGTGCGGTCTATGTCAATTGACCAACTGCAAATGAAAATCAGAAAAATGAAAAACCCGACCATGGTGGGCATCGACCCGATTTTGGAGCGTATCCCGGAGGCCCTGCGGCGGGAGGCGTTTGCGGCCCACGGAGAAACGCTGCGGGGCGCGGCGGAGGCCTATCGGACCTTCTCCTGCGGCATTCTGGATGCGTTGAACGGCCTGGTCCCTGCGGTGAAAATTCAGACCGGCTGCTTCCAGGCCTTGGGCCACGACGGCATGGCGGCCATGGAAGAGGTCACCGCCTATGCCCGGGAAAAGGGCTACTATGTGCTGCTGGACACCATGCGCGGCGATATCGACGTGACCGCCCAGGCCCTGGCGGCCTCCTGCTTCGGTCAGATCCAGGTGGGCAGTCAGACCTATACCCCCTTTGCCTCCGACGGCGTGATCATCAACGCGTACCTGGGCAGCGACGGCATCAAGCCCTTCACCCAGTATTGCCGCCAGGGCAAGAACGTGTTCATCCTGGCCCGGACCTCCAATAAATCGGCCCGGGAGATTCAGGACATGATCTCCGGCGACCGGATCGTCCATCAGGTCATCATGGACCTCGCCATGCGCTGGAGCGTGGACCTCTATGGAAAGAGCGGCTATTCCGAGATCGGCGTGGCCGTAGCCGGAACCCAGCCCCAGCTTTTGAAGTCCCTTCGGGCCAAATATGACCGGCTGTTCTTCCTGGTGCCGGGCTACGGCGCCCAGGGCGCCAACGGGCGGGACGTCCAGTATGCCTTTGACAAGGCCGGACACGGCGCGGTGGTGGCTGCCGGCCGCAGCATCCTCTATGCCTATGAGAAATTCGGCGGCGACGGCGCGGACTATCAGGCCCGGGCGGTCAAGGCCGCGGAGATGATGCGGAACAATATTCTGACCTATGTGACGGTGCTTTGATATGACCAAGATTTATCTCATCCGCCACGCCGAGGCGGAGGGAAACCTCTACCGGCGGATTCACGGCCAGTTTGAATCCAAAATCACGCCCAACGGGCGGCGGCAGATTGCGGCCCTGGAAGCGCGCTTTGCGGACATTCCCGTGGACACCTGCTACTCCAGCGATTTTCTCAGAACCCAGACCACAGCCAGGGCGGTCTGTGTGCCCAAGGGCCTGCCGCTGCAATTGGACCCGGGCTTCCGGGAGATCGGTCTTGGCGTCTGGGAGAACAAGCCCTTCGGCTGGCTGGATACCTTCGAGGCGGCCAATATGGCGGCTTTCAACCAAGACCCGGTCCACTGGCATGTGGAGGGCAGTGAATCCTACGAGGCCTACACCGACCGTTTTATCCAGGCCATGACCCGGGCCGCAGAGGCCCATCCCGACGGAACCATCGCCATTTTCACCCACGGGGCAGTGCTGCGTGGCGTCAGTATGGCTCTGTTTCCGGCGGAGAAGGCCACCCACTGCGACAATACGGCCGTGTCTCTGCTCCGCTATGAGAACGGAAGTTTTTCGTTTGAATTTCTCAATGACAACAGCCATCTGGATCCGTCCATCTCCACCCTGGGGCGGCAGCACTGGTGGCGCGGCAGCGGAAAGCGGGACCAAAATCTGTGGTTCCGTCCCGGCTTCACAGCGCTCCCCGGTCTGGAGCCGCCGGAGACCTATGAAACAGCATTTACCGCCATGCAGGGTCTGGAGCCGGTGGGCCTGGTGTGCCTGTCCGATGCCGGACGCCTGGACTACATAGGCCTGCTGCCGGAATACCGGCGCCAAAACCTTGCCATTCAGCTTGTGGGCCAGGCCGTGTTCCATTTCCGGGAGCAGGGTGCGAAGCGGCTCCGATTCCGGATGCCCGGAGACAACGCCTCCTTTGCGGCCCTCTGCCAACGGCTGGACCTGACCGTCTCCGAGACCGGAGACTGCGAAATGGACCTGCGGCTGGAATAAACCGGCGTCCAAGGCTCCGATTTGCTGCGAGACGTCTGTGCCCCATTGCGGGCGGCATATATGCCGCCCCTACAGAGCGTGCCCGGCAGAATATCTGATGTACGCGGGGACGGATGCCCCCGCTGGGCCTTAGCGGCCGCCGGTCATGCCGGTGCCGTTGGCATAGCCTGTGCCGTTGGTTGTGGTGCCGTTACGCACCGTGCCGTTGGTGCCGGTTCCGTTGGTTGTGGTTCCGTTGTTCACGGTTCCGCTGCTGCCGTTGGCGTAGCCGTAGCCGCCGCCGTAGCCATTGGTTCCGTAACCGTTGGCGCCGTAGTTGTAGCCGTTGGTTCCGTTGACATAGCCGTTGGGCGTGGTGGATACGTTGCCGTAGCCGTAGCCGTCGCCATAGGCGGCGGTCCCGCTGCAGGCGGTCAGAACACCGGCCAGCGCCATCACGGACAGCAAGACTGCAATCATGCGTTTCATATTTGGTCCCTCCTGCATATTTCAAAGATCAATTGATCCGGTACAGCCCTAGTATTTGCCGATGCTTCCGGCTTATGCTGGCAATCTTCGGCAAAGATACAAGAATATCGATTGATTTATCTCGAATTACCATGTATAATAAAGAAGATTTTGAAACACAAAAAAGGGGAGTCACCATGAAAAAACTGACTGTGAAAAAAGGCGCGACCTGCATGGCATGTCTGGAATGTGTAAGAGCCTGCTCCACCGCTTTCTATAAGGAGTTCCACCAGGATAAGTCTTGCATCCAGATTGTGGACCGCAAGGGCGCGGCCAGACCCATGACCTGCGTCCAGTGCGGCAAGTGCGCCGCCGCCTGCGAACACGGTGCCATCACCCAGAACGCCAAGGGCGTGTACATGATCAACAAGAAGCTCTGCGTTGGCTGCGGCAAGTGCAAGGAAGCTTGCCCCTTCGGCCTGCTGGTCAAAGTGGACGAAGCGCCCACTGCCAGCAAGTGCATCGCCTGCGGCATCTGCGCCAAGGCATGTCCCATGGAAATCCTGGAAGTTGTGGAAAAGTAAAAAAACGCACAAAGCAGCAGCGTTCCGAAAAACCGGAACGCTGCTGCTTTGTGTATAAGGAAATTAGAAAAGAATCTGTAGTACAGAGCATTTTTCGTTGGCCGTTTATGCAGGGGAATACGCTCAGTGGATCAGATATCCGTAATTCCGCAGCACCGTCAGGATGAAGACCTCAATGCTGGGATCCAGATCGTTGTTCTTGGACAGGTCGTATTCCGCCTCCGTTCCGTTCAGGCGCACCAGGACCTTCTGGCCGCCCAGGGGCAGGAAGCCACTGTTCTTCTGGGATTCGTCGAATCCGGCCTTGTCGTGGAACAGGGTGAACTTGTCGTGATAGGGGGCGGAGCTGTAGGGGCAGAACACCAGGCAGTTGCCGCACTCGTTGCACATCTGGTCCACGTGGAGAATCTCGTGGCGGCCGTCAGGCAGCTCGATGACCACGTTGGCCCGGTTGGGACACACGTCGGCGCAGCACTGGCAGACTACGTTGCAGCTGAGGCAGCGGTCACCCTCGCACTTGGCGGATTCGCACAGGATACCCTTGCGGCCGATGGCGTCGGCCCGGGCTGCGCGGGCTTTGGTGGGAATCCGCACCTGAGGCGCTTCTCCCAGAACGACCCGGGCGAAGGCGGCGGCGTCG